>CANIMS010000008.1 GCA_947468785.1 Betaproteobacteria bacterium | reverse complement strand
CTTTTAGTACTCGAACGGCTTGAGCAACGATTTCCGGGCCGATTCCGTCGCCCGGTAGAACAGCAATTTTCATGAAAGGCCCTTAACTCTACAAAATTACGGCAATTGTGTCGTAAGCCAAGGCATTTTGAGAATGCGCTCAGCTTCATAAGCCTTGATTTTATCTGCATGGCGCAGGGTTAAGCCAATATCGTCCAAGCCGTTGACTAGGCAGTACTTTCTAAAGGGGGCCACCTCAAAGCTATAGGCTGTCCCATCCGGTGCAACTACTTGCTGAGCCTCGAGGTCAATTGTGAGCTGATAGCCATTAAAAGCTAGCGTTTCATTAAAAAGGTGATCTACCTGCTGCTCAGTCAACACAATCGGTAGCAGGCCATTTTTAAAGCAATTATTAAAAAAGATATCGGCAAAACTAGGGGCAATAATGGCTCTAAAACCAAATTGGTCTAATGCCCAAGGAGCATGTTCACGAGAGCTGCCACAACCAAAATTCTTACGGGCTAGCAAAATACCAGCACCCTTATAACGGGCTTGATTGAGAATGAAGTCAGGATTAACAGGCCTAGTACTGCAATCTTGCCCTGGTTCACCATGATCAAGATAACGCCATTCATCAAAAAGATTCTGACCAAAACCAGTTTTCTTAATCGACTTTAAGAACTGCTTTGGAATGATGGCATCGGTATCCACGTTCTCACGATTTAGCGGAGCGACCAAACCCTTGTATACCGTAAATTTTTCCATAAGACTTTGACTCTTAATAAGCGCTATTAAATTACTTCACCGGGGTAACGACAACATCTTTACCCTGAGTTTGAGATTGATTTTTTGGGGTAGAACTTGCTCCACCCATTGCATTACCCATGGTTTGCAAATCTTTGCCCATGCCCTCCATCGTGCTACTACAGGCAGAGATAAGTAAGCCAGCAACGCCAATCAGGGCTAAACGTGTGATTAAAGAAATGCTAGGAAATTTACGCACAGTATTACCTCTATGAAATTTTTCGCACATCAACAAAATGACCTTCAATGGCAGCAGCAGCAGCCATTGCTGGACTTACCAAATGGGTTCTTCCCCCATTTCCTTGACGCCCTTCGAAATTGCGATTCGAAGTAGACGCACAACGCTCCCCTGGTTCTAAACGATCGGCATTCATTGCCAAGCACATAGAACACCCAGGCTCACGCCATTCAAAACCAGCCGCCTTGAATATGCGATCCAAGCCTTCACGCTCTGCTTGAGCCTTAACTAAACCAGATCCAGGAACTACCAATGCCAACTTCACATTGGATGCCACTTTCTTGCCAAGACGATCGACCACTTTTGCAGCGGCGCGAATATCTTCAATACGACTATTGGTACAAGAGCCGATAAATACTTTATCTACAGCAATACTGCTCAATGGAGTATTGGGAATGAGATTCATATACTGCAAAGCACGCTCCATGGCAGATCGCTTATTTGGGTCACGTTCTTTTTCTGGATCAGGCACACGGTCGCTAATGGAAAGCACCATCTCTGGTGAAGTGCCCCAAGTAACTTGTGGAGCAATTTCTTCTGCACGCAATTCAACTACAGCATCAAACTGTGCATCTGCGTCCGAATGTAAAGTTCTCCAATACTGCAATGCTTGTAACAAGGCTGGGCCTTTTGGCGCATAAGGACGCCCTTGAATGTATTCAATGGTGGTTTCATCAACCGCCACTAAACCAGCGCGCGCACCCGCTTCAATCGCCATATTGCAAAGGGTCATGCGACCCTCCATGGATAAATTACGAATCGCTTCGCCTGCAAACTCAATGGTGTAACCAGTACCGCCAGCAGTACCGATTTTGCCAATGACGGCCAACACAATATCTTTAGCAGTGGAGCCTGGTTGCAAGCGACCATCCACTCGCACCAACATATTCTTGCTCTTTTTCATGAGCAAAGTTTGGGTAGCTAATACGTGCTCAACTTCAGAGGTACCGATACCAAATGCCAAAGCGCCAAATGCACCATGCGTGCTGGTATGTGAATCACCGCACACTACTGTCATACCAGGTAATGTAGCGCCCTGCTCCGGGCCAATCACGTGAACAATTCCCTGACGGGCATCATTCATTTTGTATTGAGTGATGCCGAATGCATCGCAGTTTTGATCCAAGGTATCCACTTGCAACTTGGATATAGGATCCGAAATACCTTCAGAGCGATCTGTAGTTGGTACATTGTGATCAGAGACAGCCAAATTGGCGGAAATTCGCCAAACTGGACGCCCAGCCAAATTGAGTCCTTCAAATGCCTGAGGACTGGTTA
This sequence comes from Betaproteobacteria bacterium, assembly GCA_947468785.1. Lineage (GTDB taxonomy): Bacteria > Pseudomonadota > Gammaproteobacteria > Burkholderiales > Burkholderiaceae > Polynucleobacter. Next base: position 15,428 of record CANIMS010000008.1, on the reverse strand, counting down.
CCTCATGGAGCAACTGCCGGTCAATATAAATCGTAGCCGTGCCATCCTCTTCCGAGTACACAACATGGTCATCCCACAATTTGTCATAAAGCGTACGAGACATGAGCAACCTTAAGGACTTTATTTACGAACCGAAATATTCGGAACTTTACGTGTGGTTTCACCAACATACAACTGGCGTGGACGACCAATCTTGTACTCAGGATCAGTAATCATCTCTTCCCACTGAGCAATCCAACCTACTGTTCTTGCTAAAGCAAAAATACAGGTAAACATCTCATTCGGAATACCCAGGGCGCGCTGAACGATTCCTGAGTAGAAGTCTACGTTTGGATAGAGTTTACGACTTACGAAGTATTCATCTTCCAAGGCAATCTTCTCAAGAGTCATTGCCAACTTGAATAATGGATCATCTTGCAGACCTAATTCATTCAACACTTCATAGCAGGTTTCACGCATTAATTTAGCGCGTGGATCAAAGTTTTTGTAAACCCGATGGCCAAAGCCCATTAAGCGCACGCTAGAGTTCTTGTCTTTTACTTTAGCGATGAATTCATGAATCTTATCGACGCCGCCTTGAGCTTGAATATCATTGAGCATTTGCAAACAAGCTTCGTTTGCACCACCATGGGCTGGACCCCAGAGGCAAGCGATGCCAGCAGAAATTGCTGCAAAAGGATTAGTGCCTGAGGATCCACATAAACGCACAGTAGAAGTAGATGCATTTTGTTCATGATCCGCATGCAAAATGAAAATGCGATCTAGAGCGCGAACTAAAACTGGATTGACTTTGTACTCTTCGCATGGAGTTGCAAACATCATGCGCATAAAGTTAGCGGTATATGACAGTGAATTATCTGGATAGATAAATGGCTGCCCTATGGAATACTTATAAGACATGGCTACTAAAGTTGGCATCTTTGCAACTAAACGAATTTGCGCCACTTCACGAGCATATGGGTCGCTGTAATCAATTTCATCATGGTAGAAGGCAGCCATTGCACCAACCAATCCAGTTAGCACTGACATTGGATGGGCATCACGACGGAAACCACGCAAGAAGAATTGCATCTGCTCATGAACCATCGTGTGATGAATGACCATTTGATCAAAGTCTTGCTTCTGCTTCGCATTAGGTAATTCGCCGTTAATCAGAAGGTAGCAAACTTCTAGGAAGTCACAATTACCAGCTAGATCTTCGATTGGATAACCACGATACAAGAGCTCGCCCTTGTCTCCATCAATGTAAGTAATCTTGCTATTACAAGATGCAGTAGAGAGAAAGCCAGAATCGTAAGTAAACTTACCAGTCTGACCGTAGAGCTTACGAATGTCGATTACGTCAGGGCCAACGGTCCCTTTGTAAATTGGCAGATCAATATCTGGGGTGCCATCCGAAAACGAGAGTTTTGCCTTGATGTCCGATTCAATCATTTCTAATCCTTAGTCATTCAAAAATATGATTAATACACTGTTCGCTCACACGCCTACACTACAACTACATCAAAATGCTGACTTATTTCTCTCTCAGCCTTTGTAAAACCATCCTAAAGGAGTCAGACTGCATCTCTTTTTCTAACCCTGCTACAGAATCCTTACGCCCAATTAATAGATCCATTAGGTCATTGTCATCCAAGGCCAGTAACTGGCTTAAAACTGTTCCATCTTCTGCGCTTAACTGAGCGCCATAACGCTCAAAGAAACGCTGCAGAATTAAATCATTCTCTAGTAGACCTCTACGAGCGTCACTCTTTAAGCGATATAACTCTGCATTACCTAGGGTCATACTGCCCTACGAACCATCAACTCCTTGATCTTGCCAATCGCCTTAGTTGGATTCAAATGCTTAGGACATACATCTACGCAATTCATAATCGTATGGCAACGGAATAGACGGTATGGATCTTCTAAATTATCCAAGCGGCGCGCTGTATCTTCGTCTCGACTATCCGCAATAAAGCGATAAGCCTGCAGCAAACCAGCAGGACCAACAAACTTATCAGGATTCCACCAGAAAGATGGGCACGCAGTTGAGCAAGAGGCACACAAGATGCACTCATACAAACCATTTAACTCTTCACGCTCTTCAGGACTCTGGAGACGCTCCTTCTCTGGAGGTGGATTGTCATTGACTAAATATGGCTTGATAGACAAGTACTGTTTAAAGAACAAGGTCATATCAACGATCAAATCGCGCACTACTGGCAAGCCAGGTAATGGACGTAATGTGATGACCTTTGGCAAAGTCAACATATTGGTCAAACAAGCCAAACCGTTTTTACCGTTAATGTTCATCGCATCTGAACCGCAAACGCCTTCACGGCATGAACGACGATATGAAATGGTTTCGTCTTGCTTCTTTAAAGAAATCAAAGCGTCCAATAACATGCGCTCACCAGTGAGTTCTAGCTCATAACGCTCCATGCGTGGAGCTGCATCGACATCTGGATCGTAGCGGTAAATTTCAAATATACGGATATCACTCATCTTCTATCTCTTTTACTTAGAAAGTACGTTCTTTAGGTGGGAAGGACTCAACAGTCAAAGGCTTCAATACCACTGGCTTGTAAGACAGTTTGTTACCTTCGCTATACCAAAGGGTATGCTTCATCCAGTTTTCATCATCGCGCTGTTGATGGTCATCATGAGAATGCGCGCCGCGACTCTCTTTGCGGGCAGCAGCAGAGATCATGGTTGCATTTGCAGTCTCAACTAAATTAGCTACTTCCAAGGCCTCAATACGGGCAGTATTGAAAATCTCTGACTTATCTTTAACCCATAAGTGCTTAGCGCGCTCTGTCAATTTAGCCATTTGACGAACACCTTCATCCATCAACTCTTGGTTACGGAACACACCAGCGTACTTTTGCATCGTCTTACGAATGTCATTAGCAACGTCTTGTGCATATTCACCAGAAGTAGAGTTATCCAGCGCTGCGATGCGAGCTAATGTCTGCTCACCAGCATTTGCGGGCAATGGTTTGAACTCACGATTCTTCAGATTTAATCCAACGATGTGATTGCCTGCTGCGCGGCCGAATACCAAGAGATCGAGCAATGAGTTGGTACCTAGGCGGTTTGCACCGTGCACAGAAACGCATGAGCACTCGCCGATGGCATACAAGCCATTCACAATTTCATTGTGTATGCCATTAGCCGGTACGACTACCTGACCATTGATGTTCGTTGGAATTCCGCCCATCTGATAGTGAATAGTTGGCACCACTGGAATCGGCTCTTTAGTAACGTCAACGTTAGCAAAGTTCATACCGATTTCATAGACTGAAGGCAAACGCTTCATGATGGTCTCAGCGCCAATGTGCGTCAAATCAAGTACTACATAATCGCCATTGGGACCGCAACCGCGCCCTTCTTTGATTTCTTGATCCATGCAGCGAGACACGAAATCACGTGGTGCTAAATCTTTATAGGTTGGCGCATAGCGTTCCATGAAGCGCTCACCATCTTTATTGCGCAAGATGCCACCTTCACCACGACAACCTTCTGTCAATAACACTCCTGCACCAGCGACACCAGTTGGATGGAATTGCCAGAACTCCATATCTTCTAAGGGAATGCCTGCGCGGGCTGCAAGGCCCATACCATCACCAGTGTTGATAAATGCATTGGTAGATGCGTCCCAGATGCGGCCTGCACCACCGGTTGCCAACATCACAATTTTGGCTTCCAGGATATAAACCTGGCCTGTTTCCATTTCGAGAGCAGTAACGCCAACAACATCACCTTCATCATCACGAATTAAATCTAAAGCTAACCACTCCACAAAGAAGTTGGTCTTAGCGCGTACGTTACGTTGATACAAAGTGTGCAACATTGCATGACCAGTACGATCAGCAGCAGCGCAAGCGCGTTGCACTGGCTTCTCGCCGTAGTTTGCGGTGTGACCGCCAAATGGTCGTTGATAAATCGTGCCATCAGGGTTGCGATCAAACGGCATACCAAAATGCTCTAACTCGTAAACTACTTTTGGTGCTTCACGACACATGAACTCAATGACGTCCTGATCACCTAACCAGTCAGATCCTTTAATGGTGTCATAAAAGTGATAGTGCCAATTGTCTTCACTCATATTGCCTAATGAAGCACCAATGCCGCCTTGTGCAGCAACAGTGTGTGAGCGTGTGGGAAATACCTTTGTTAATACAGCAACATTTAAGCCAGCTTCAGCCAACTGCAATGAAGCGCGCATGCCGGAACCACCCGCACCAACAATTACCGCATCAAAACGGCGGCGTGGCAATGATTTTTGAATCGCAGTCATCGAATTACACTTTCCACAAAATTTGGACGGCATAGGCCGCACACGCTACGAGATACAGAACTGTTAACACTTGAAGTGTTAAACGAACGCTGACAGGCTTGATGTAATCCATCCAGATATCGCGCACACCGATCCAAGCGTGATAGAACACACTAAGTAAAGCTAAAAGGGTTAAGAGTTTCATGAACTGATTGCTAAATAGCCCAGCCCAACCTTCGTAAGTTGCGCTACCAGTGATGCAATAGTCAACCAACAAGACAATCGTAAAGACCACCATCACAATGGCGGTAATGCGTTGAATAATCCACTCTTTAAGGCCGTAATGAGCACCTACAACTAAGCGTTTTGGTCCAATTTGATAAATAGGCATGAAATTTCCTTAATGAAGAAACGCTTAATAAAAGCCAAATAATTTAAGACCGACAATGGCAGTCAAAGCCAAACCTAAAAACAGCACAAAAATTGCTGAGCGATTGGCTTCTGACTTCTCTACTCCGATTTCTAGGTCGAGTAAAAGGTAACGGATACCAGCACAGAAGTGGTGCAAAAAGGACCAAATCAAACCTAGGCAAATGATTTTCACCAAAATATTGCTGGTAAAGGCCTGGAACTTTTGATAACTCAGCTCAGAGGCAAGACTCTGATCGAAAAGATACAAAATAAAGGGCAACAAGAGGAATAGTGCTGCTCCGCTGATGCGGTGAAGAATCGAAACTTTACCGGCCCAAGGAAGACGGTATTTAATCAACTGCGCTAGACCAATGTTTCGGTATACAGGTCTACTCTTTTTTACATCTTGCTGTGCATCAACCATTAGTTATCTCTATCTTTAGCTTGAGGTTCAGTGTGATTTTGTTGTAACGCAACATATTCTATTGGAAACCTTGAGGGCGGTGTGGAATTTATGGGGTTTTTAGGGTCTAAATACTGGTTTTCACGGATAAGTTAGCTTCAATTTATGCGGATAAGATCAGTTCAATTTGTTTTCATAATGCTGCTCTGAAGTGTCGTATCGAGCGTGCCGAATTTCTACTGGTTTATTCCCGTAGGTAAACGCTACTCTCTCAACAGAAAGTAATGGAGCGCCAAGCGCTAACTGCAGATGCGCAGCTAACACTTCATCAGCTGCAAGCGCTTTAATCTTTTCTTCGGCTCGCACCATATGGGTTGCATGCTTGCTTTCATAAAAGGCGTACATCGGACCATGCCATTCATTCAAAGCTTCCAGAGTCAAGCCTTTGAAGCGTGCTGCAGGGAGCCAAATTTCTTCAAAAATAATGGGTTTGCCAAGAAAACTCTGGATGCGCTTAATGTGAATGACAGAGTCACCTGCCTTTAATTTAAGCAAATTGGCAATATAGGCGCTTGCTCTGACCTTCTCACACAGCAGAAACTGGTTAGTGTGGTGGAACTTTTCCCCAGAATCAGGGGCTAAACGCAAAAAGCGGAACTGCCAATCATCTTCCTGATGGGTTGCAACAAAAGTGCCCTTCCCCTGGCGCCTGACTAATAAATTTTCTGCGGCCAGCTCATCAATCGCCTTACGAACAGTGCCCTGACTCACGGCATAACGGGCTGCAAGCTCCATTTCACTGGGGATGGCGGCCCCTGGCAGCCATTCTGAGGCTTGCAGGCTAGCCAAAATCATCGCCTTAATCTGCTGATACAGAGGGCTAAATGCAGGTACGGACAAGCTTACTTCGGACAAATCAACTCCATGACAGACATCAATTAGATAAAATTCAGGGTAATTCTAGTCTTATATAAGACATCATTGACAGTGTAAAGGGAAACTCCATACACTTGAATGGATAATAGAAAAGTTTTTAGTTAATTAACCTTCCTCTGGAGTTATTAGTAATGGCAAAAGCCCCAATGCGTGTCGCTGTAACCGGTGCAGCCGGTCAAATCGGTTATTCACTCTTGTTTCGCATCGCCAATGGCGACCTTTTGGGCAAAGATCAGCCCGTAATCCTGCAATTACTTGAAATTCCAGATGAAAAGGCCCAAAAAGCCTTAACTGGCGTCATGATGGAGCTTGATGACTGCGCATTCCCATTGCTAGCAGGCATGAGCGCCCATTCCGACTCAATGACAGCTTTCAAAGATATCGATATTGCCCTCTTGGTAGGCGCACGTCCACGTGGCCCTGGCATGGAACGCAAAGATTTGCTGTCCGCTAATGCCCAAATTTTCACAGCCCAAGGTAAGGCCTTGAATGCAGTCGCAAAGAAAACGGTAAAGGTGCTCGTTGTTGGCAACCCAGCAAACACCAATGCTTATATCGCCATGAAATCTGCACCCGATATTCCAGCGAAAAACTTCACCGCCATGTTACGTCTCGATCACAACCGTGCCCTCTCACAATTAGCAAGCAAGTTGAATAAGCCTGTAGCCAATATTGAGAAGTTGGTTGTTTGGGGTAACCATAGCCCAACCATGTATCCAGATTATCGTTTTGCCACAGTAGATGGAAAATCAGTCAAAGACAGCATCAACGATGCAGCTTGGAATAAAGATGTTTTCATTCCTACCGTTGGCAAACGTGGCGCAGCCATTATTGATGCTCGCGGCCTTTCATCTGCGGCATCTGCAGCGAATGCTGCAATTGATCATATTCATGATTGGGTTCTTGGTACTAATGGCAAATGGGTCACAATGGGTATCCCTTCTAAAGGTGAATACGGCATTCCTGCAGAGGTTATTTATGGCTTTCCAGTAGTGTGTGAAAATGGTGAATACAAAATGATCGAAGGCTTAGAGGTCGATGAGTTTTCACGTGAACGTATGAATCACACTTTGAATGAATTACTCGAAGAGCAAGCAGGCGTAAAGCACTTGCTCTCATAAGGAATTTACCCATGAAAAAAACCCTTCTTGTCATGAGCATTGCGTTTGTAGGCCTAGGCTTTACTGCAAGCGTATTTGCAAATGAAGAAGTTGTTTGGACCTGCAGTGAAAGTAAACAGTTCAGAACCTCCGGTAATACAGAGAAGATTCGCATCGTTTGGGAAGCTAAGTCTTATGATTTAGAGCGCCAAACATCTCTGCCGGGAAGTCTGCGCTACAAGAATACAAGCTCTGGTCACGACCTTGTGGTGTTGGGTAATAAAGCAATGCTCTTTAACATTAAGGCAGGCGTTCGTTTAGCGGATTTCTGTCAAACAGCAGAAATGAAATCTGGCAAACTGCCGTACTTGTTTGCCGGCGCAGAACCTTTTGTGCCAAATTAAGTTCTAGAGCATCATCCATTAAAAAAGCCGAGTCATCCTCGGCTTTTTTATTTTCTCAGTTCCTCGTTAATGAAACAAAGGTTGTTGGGTGGGCGCATCTTCAGGCATTTCCGCGTGCACAGCTTCTCCTGAACGATCCGGAAATAAAGGCGCTCCGCAGTCATCACATAATTCTGGATCAAACAACATGGCATGACGGAATACATCTTCTACTCCAGCATCATGCAAAGCATCGCAAATCTTCTTAATCGGACTCTCATCATCTGCTAAGTCATTCAATGCATCACTTGCAACACTCTCACGATCGTATAGCGGCCAAATCACGCCATACATCACCTCAGAAGATCCTTTTGCGCTAAATGAAATTCGATACTCATCAGCCTGCTCTTCTCCGAAGGCGCCTACAACACAAGATAAGCCAGCCGGCAGAATACCAACGGTACTTTCCATGTAATTGACGGCAGCGCGAATACTTAAGGGTCGCACATGCTTATCTGCTAAACGGCAATTCGTGAAATACGCTTCTGGCAGCAATAACTCAAACTCGCAACCTGGCAATAAAGAGGCAATAGGATCATGCATGGCGTTTTGCCAACCAATGAGACTCACACCTCGCTCTTGTCGAATGGGTGATTCGGCTTGCCAACGAAATATCGGCGACCCTGTAGGGGCACACAATGCTGCAATAATGAATCGCGGATCAGCCAGTACCGCAATCGTTTCTGACATATCTCGTAACTCCAACTTCACTTCCTTGGAAGAAATCGCCGCAGTGGCTAAAGCTTCCGTTAAGACACGAGTTTGGCAGTGCGAATGAGGCATTTGATCAATGCTATAGAGCCAAGGAATAATGGCTAAGCGAGTATCTGAAGCGGCAATAGCGGACTGTAATGCTTGTGCTGTGGACTCAATGATGGATGATGGCAAAGGCCCAGAAGGAATTTGATAGCGCGTATGGGCCACTATTGGCAAGGCAAGCAAGAGCACATCCCACTCTTGACCCTCGCATTCCATCTTGAGTGATTCGGCTAGAGTTTCAGCTACGTCAGCGAGCACCTCAAATGCAACGGTGTTGATACGAAAGGTTTGATCTAAAGCCGCATCAATCACATTTTGATTTTGACTTTTTAGCAAACGCATCAAGCGAACATTTAAGCGCTCTTCCCAAAAGCGATCCTCGACTTGACTTCCTGAGGCGGCCAAAGAAATTGCGTCAGCTACCAGTCGCTCTGCCTCGGGAGATGCCCGCTGTGAGGATTTAGTGCGATGTACAGCCATTATTTTCTCTCTGCACGTCTAAAAACTGGCTTATCCACTTTAGAGTCAGCCGCATAATATTGATAACCATCCAAGTTAAAGCCTTTTAGATCCGCAGGATCGCTAATGCGATTCTCCACTACATAACGAGCCATTAAGCCTCGTGCTCGCTTTGCATAGAAAGAAATAATTTTGTACTTGCCATCCTTTGCATCCTGAAACACGGGCGCAATCACTTGACACCCCAATTCTTTTGGCTGCAAGACCTTGAAATACTCTTCCGAGGCTAGGTTCAACAATACGGGCTTTTTATCCTTCTCTAGAACCTTTTTTAGGGAATCAGTTACCCTGCCGCCCCAAAATGCATAGAGATCCTTGCCACGAGCATTCTTGAAGGAGGTTCCCATTTCCAAGCGGTAGGCTTGCATTAAATCCAGCGGTCTAAGAGCGCCATATAAACCAGACAGGATGCGAATATGCTCCTGGGCAAACTCAACTGCCTTAGCGTTGAGAGTCTTCACATCAAACCCATCATAGACATCGCCGTCAAAGGCATAAATAGCGGGTTTACTGTTGGCTTCGGTAAACTTTTTGGACCAATCTCGATAACGGCCCACATTCAAAATAGCCAATTGATCTGATAAACCCATTAATTTGGCTACATCCTGGGGGGCAAGCTTCTTCAGATCAGCAATGAGCTTGGCCGATTCGGTGACAAACTCAGGCAAAGTAGGCGCCTTCACCTTGACTGGGGTCTTGTAATCTAATGATTTAGCGGGAGAAAGAACGATCAGCATGGCACAATTTGTCTATGTATTACTTCCATTCTAGCGATAACAAGATTTCTCTGCCTTAAATCCTAACGCATCCATTCCATGAGCCAACAGCAGAACCTCGCACCCTTATTTCCCAGCCGCTTACCCAATGTAGGTACTACGGTTTTTACGGTCATGTCTGCTCTTGCTACTGAGCATCAAGCAATTAACTTAGGCCAAGGTTTTCCGGACTTTCCTTGCGATCCCAATCTGATTACAAGCGTCACTGAGGCGATGCTGGCAAATCACAATCAATATCCACCTATGGTTGGCATTTCAGAATTGCGCGCTGGCATATCGCAAAAAATTAACAATCTTTACCAGCATCATTATGATCCGGACACTGAGGTCACTATTACTGCAGGGGGCACGCAAGGAATTTTGACGGCAATACTGGCTTGCGTTAGCCCAGGCGACGAAGTTGTCATTATTGAACCTGCGTACGATAGTTACAGACCATCTATTGAATTAGCAGGCGGTAAAGTCATCGCCGTTTCTTTGCAAGCAGTGCGTGACGACCATGGACAAGTCAGCTCTTATGAAATTCCATGGGATGCGCTAAAAAACGCGATCAACTCCAAAACTCGACTGCTGATGATCAATAGCCCACACAACCCAACCGGAATGGTTTGGAATCGTGCTGACTTAGATCGCTTAGCGCTACTGGTAAAAGACACATCAACCTTAATTCTGAGTGATGAAGTCTATGAGCATATGGTTTATGACGGTGCCAGGCATCACAGCGTCGCCTCTCATCCCGACCTAGCCGCTAGAAGCTTTCTGATTTCAAGCTTTGGTAAAACCTATCATGTGACGGGCTGGAAAGTGGGCTATGTCGCCGCTCCCGCGGCCCTCACTAAGGAATTTCGTAAGGTGCACCAATTTAATGTGTTCACTGTCAACACACCGATGCAATATGGTCTAGCAAGTTACCTAGCAGATAAAACTCATTACTTAAACCTACCCCAGTTTTATCAAGCAAAGCGAGATTTTTTTAGAGCAGGCTTAGCGAATACTGGGTTCAAATTATTGCCAACCCCTGGAACGTATTTTCAGTGCGTTGATTATTCAAAACTAAATACGCCTCAAGCAAAACTCAATGAAGCTGACTTTTGTCAGTGGCTTACTAAAGAAATTGGGGTAGCCGCCATCCCCGTTTCTGCTTTTTATGAAAAGGCTACTGAATCTGGCGTCATTCGGTTTTGCTTTGCTAAACAAGAAAAAACACTAGCGACTGCCTTAGAGCGCTTACAACAAATATAGAAAATTGGAGATGCAATGAAAAAAGAGAAATCAAATCCAAATGTGATCGACGTCTACAGTTGGCCTACACCGAATGGCCACAAGGTCCACATCATGCTCGAAGAATGTGGCTATAAACTCAATCGCGATTGGGTTGCGCATCCCATTAATATCGGTTCAGGCGATCAATTTGCAGCGGATTTTTTAAAAATCAGCCCAAATAACAAAATCCCCGCATTAGTTGATCCCAATGGACCCGATGGAAAACCAATCAGTATTTTTGAATCCGGAGCCATTCTTTTATATCTTGCAGGAAAAACAGGAAAATTCTTGCCCCCTTCTACTCGTGGCAAATACGAAGTCCTGCAATGGCTCATGTTTCAGATGGGTGGGCTAGGCCCAATGCTGGGGCAGAATCATCACTTCCGCATCTACGCCCCTGAAAAAATTGACTACGCTGTAAATCGCTACACCAACGAAGCAAAACGCTTGTATGGGGTCTTGGATAGTCAACTGAAAGATAATCCTTATATTGCTGGCAAAACCTATTCCATTGCAGATATGGCCATTTATCCCTGGACTCGCAATTGGAAAAATCAAGGGATGGATTTAAATGAGTATCCGCATTTTAAAAAATGGTTTGAAAAGATCGGTGATCGACCTGCGGTGAAACGCGGTTGTGAAGTATTAACTGCATTACGTAAACCTTTGCATGACGACAAGGCAAGAGAACAACTATTTGGTTCAACTCAGTATCAAAAAAGGAAATGAAATGAAGATTCAATCAGTCGGTGTGATCGGTGCAGGCACGATGGGTAATGGCATTGCACAAGTATGTGCCGTTGCTGGTCTCAATGTCGTCATGGTTGATATTAACGAAGCAGCAGTTCAGCGCGGCCTAGATCAAATCAGTAAAAGTCTTGACCGTTTAGTCAAGAAAGAAACTTTGAACGCTGAGACGAAAGATGCCGCCTTGAAACGCATTAAAGGCAGCACCTCCTACAATGACTTTAAGGGTCTTGGCTTAGTGATTGAAGCAGCAACTGAGAATCAAGCGATTAAAGAAAAGATATTGAAGCAAGTGGATGAGATTGTTAGTAAGGACACCATCATTGCCACGAACACTTCTTCCCTATCTATTACAAAACTGGCAGCATTAGACTCCAACCCTGCGCGCTTTATTGGTATGCACTTCTTTAACCCGCCACCTTTGATGGCCTTGGTAGAAGTGATACGCGGCCTTCAAACGAGTGATGCCACCCATGCTGCCATCATTGAAATGGCGAAACACATAGGCAAAGAACCGATTACTGTAAAAAACTCGCCAGGCTTTGTTGTTAATCGTATTTTGTTGCCGATGATTAATGAGGCGTTCTTTGTCTTATCTGAAGGATTGGCGAGTCCTGAAGATATTGATGCTGGTATGAAACTAGGTTGCAATCAACCGATTGGCCCCTTGGCTTTAGCTGATCTCATTGGCTTAGATACCTGCTTAGCAGTGATGGAAGTGTATTTTGAAAACTTTAGTGACTCCAAATACCGACCTTGCCCACTGTTAAGAGAAATGGTGGCTGCAGGATATTTGGGCCGCAAAACTAGTCGTGGCGTTTATACCTATGACAAATAATCTTTTGACTAACTAATACCTTAACTAGAACAGTCCTCTTGTGAACCCACTGCCACCCCTTCTCCTGAAATTAGCTTATGCAGGATTGATTCCCTTTGTCGGCTTAGCACTACTAGTGCAATTAGCGCCAACGCCATTAAATTACCTCAGCTCTGAATCATTAGCTGGATACGGCGCCGTGATTACCTCCTTTATGGGTGCTTTGCACTGGGGGGCTAACTTACACACCCTAGGCAAAGATCCGGCAGGCGATCGTTGGGAGGATCGGAATGCTTGGATTTGGGGTGTCATTCCCGCTCTAGTAGCATGGGTTGCTTTACACATTTACATACCCGTTGGGCTACTGATTCTTGCTTCCACTTTAATCATCCAACGCAATATCGATCAAAACACCTACCAATATTATTTCTCGAGCGATGAAGCGCGTAATGCATTTATGATTGTTCGCAATCGCTTGACCTATATTGCTGCAGCTTGCCTTATTTGGGCAGCCTTAGTCATTCTGTTTATTCAAGCATGATTTTTTATGGGTAGCTTATTTGATAGCACTCCTCCGCCTCCATTGGCGGAAGCGCTGCGACCCAAAACGATTGAAGAAGTGATTGGGCAAACGCATCTATTAGCCAGCGGTAAGCCCCTTAATCTGGCATTTGCTTCTGGCAAGCCCCACTCGATGATTTTATGGGGTCCACCTGGCGTCGGCAAAACAACTTTGGCACGACTCTCCGCAAAAGCATTTGATCGAGAGTTCATTGCGATCTCTGCTGTTTTAGCGGGCGTCAAAGAAATTCGTGAAGCCATTGAGCAAGCTCAGCAGAATATGGCTCAGTACGGAAAGCAAACCATCCTGTTCGTTGATGAAATTCATCGTTTTAATAAAAGTCAGCAAGATGCCCTGCTACCTCATGTTGAGTCCGGCTTGTTTACTTTTATTGGCGCCACTACTGAAAATCCCTCCTTTGAGGTGAACTCCGCACTTCTGTCACGAGCGCAGGTGTATGTCCTGAAATCCCTCAGCGCTAGTGAGCTAGGGCAGTTATTTACACGCGCGAGAGAACTTACGATGCCTGAGCTTCAATTTGAGGACAGTGCCACTGAGAGGATCATTGCTCATGCAGATGGCGATGCACGTCGTCTACTCAACTTAATTGAGCAAGTCCACAATGCTGCCACTAATCCAAGTGCCTCGGTAAAGATCATTGATCAGGCCTTTATTGAAAATGCCCTATCAACTCAAGCGCGTCGCTTTGATAAAGGTGGTGATCAGTTTTATGACCAGATCTCAGCGCTGCATAAGTCGGTCAGAGGATCTAATCCCGATGCCGCTCTGTATTGGCTCTGTCGGATGTTAGACGGCGGCGTAGATCCTCGTTATTTATCCCGCCGCATTATTCGCATGGCTTGGGAGGATATCGGCTTGGCCGACCCCAGAGCAATGCAATTGGCCAATGATGCTGCCCTCACTTATGAGAGACTAGGCTCACCAGAGGGTGAGCTTGCCCTTGGTCAAGCCGTGGTGTATTTGGCAGTCGCCTCTAAAAGTAATGCGAGCTACAAGGCATTTAATGCCGCAATGGCCTATGTCGCTAAGGATCAATCCAAACCCGTTCCCCATCATTTGCGTAATGCCCCTACTAAGCTGATGAAAGAGCTTGGGCATGGCAAAGAATATCGTTACGCTCATGATGAACCGCATGCCTATGCTGCCGGTGAATCCTATCTCCCCGAGGGCATGACAGAACCTCATTGGTATGAACCGGTACCACGTGGACTGGAAACCCAAATCAGTGAGAAGATGGCTTTTTTGCGTAAGCTAGATCAAGAAGCGAAAAAGAAATGAGCGCAAAAGTTGCAGCCACTTTTTATTACGACATTATTTCTCCGTTTGCCTATCTCTATATTAAGCAGCGGCAGCGTTTGGAATCGAAACTCGATATCACCCCGGTACCAATCCTCTTGGGTGGTTTATTAAGAGCTACGGACAATAAAGGCCCGGGTGAAGTTACTGCCAAAAGACCTCATACCTACCAGTTTTGTGTATGGCAGGCCGAAAAATTGGGCATCCCATTTCGCTTTCCAGAACACCACCCCTTTATGACAGTTGCCCCACAACGCCTATTAGTAGAGCAGCAGGCCAACTGGGAGATGGTTGAAAAAGCCTTTGAATACATTTGGGTAGAAGGTCGGGATCCTAATCTTTCTTGGTCAGAATTTTGTCTCTACTTGGGTTTAGCTGCCAATACCCCCAAACCTGAAAGCCCTGAGGTTAAAGAGCACTTAATTGCCAACACGAATCAGGCTAAGTTAGATGGCGCATTTGGGGTGCCTGCCTTAATCGTCAATCATCATTGCTTCTGGGGCCTAGATACCATTGATTGGACCTTAGACTACCTAGCCAGACCAGGTATGTTTGAGGAGGCTTCTTATGCCTACGCCAGCAAGGTGCCAAACGGCTTGCTTTAAAAAATCCATTTCAGTAGCACAATACAATGCAGGTATTCGCTTCATTCATTTAAGGAGAAGTTATGCGTCAGTTTTTTGCCAGTCTTGCCCTGATCGTTACATGTCTTGCTAGCCAAGCAGCGATTGCCGGTCCTAAAGTTGAATTCAAAACCACGATGGGTAATTTTGTAGTGGAGCTCGATTCCGATAAGGCGCCTAAAACCACGGCCAACTTTCTCAACTATGTCAAAAGCGGTTTTTATAACGGCACCATCTTTCATCGCGTGATTGATGGCTTCATGATTCAAGGTGGTGGCTTTACGGCTGACTTAACGCAAAAGCCAACTGAGTCCCCGGTGGTATCTGAAGCCAATAATGGCCTTAAGAACAATAACTACACGATTGCCATGGCGCGTACTTCTGATCCCGATTCAGCAACAGCCCAGTTCTTCATTAATGTGAAAGACAATCAAGGTTTAGATTTTCCTAATGCAATGGGTAACGGCTATACCGTTTTTGGCAAAGTCATT
>CANIMS010000007.1 GCA_947468785.1 Betaproteobacteria bacterium | reverse complement strand
TTAGCAATTAAAAAATATGCAAAATATCGCCCCCTATCTTTCAGCAATCTCTACCGTCCTTGGCTTGGTAGTTTTTTTAGGCATTGTGTGGTGGGCATGGTCTACAAAAAGACAGTCTGCTAATCAAGAATCTGCCGAACTTCCGTTCGATCTTCCCGATGAATTTAGTAAGGACAAATCATGAGTGACTTTCTTGGCGCCGGTTGGAGTACCTATATCACCTTAGTAACATTGGTTGGTATTGTTTGGTGCATCTGGCTATTATTTTCACAACTAAAGGTTAAGGTTAAGTTAAAGCCAGATGGCGAAGTTGCCGATACCGGTCATGTATGGGATGGGGATTTGCGTGAGTTAAATAATCCTTTACCACGTTGGTGGATGTGGATGTTCCTGATTTCATGTATCTTTTCTTTAGTGTATTTAGTGCTTTATCCAGGATTGGGATCCTATCCTGGAGTCTTAGGCTACAGCACTGACAGTGCTCTGATGCAGTCAATGACTACTGCCAATGACGAGTTAAAGCCTGTATATGCTAAATACGTCAAGATGGATATTGGGCAAATTGCTGCTGATCCTAAGGCGCGTGAGATGGGGCAGCGTTTATTCTTGAATTCCTGTGCACAATGCCATGGCTCTGATGCTGGCGGGGCTAAAGGTTTTCCTAACTTAACCGATGGTGATTGGCTCTATGGTGGCTCCCCAGAAAATATCAAGACAACGATAGTGAATGGTCGTGCTGGTGTGATGCCTCCGTTTCCTCAGTTGGATAGCAAACAAATCGTCGATGTTGCTAACTATGTTCGTAGCTTGTCAGGCTTGCCTGCTGATGACTTAAAAACAGCACGTGGTGCTGAGGTATTTAAGGCAAATTGTGTAGCTTGTCATGGATCTGATAGCAAGGGCAATATTGCTTTAGGAGCACCTAACTTAGCGGATAAGACCTGGCTATATGGTAGTACTGAGGCGGCTATTATTGAGACGGTGACTAAAGGTCGTATGGCAATGATGCCTGCTCAAGACAAAGTACTGAGCCCTGAAAAGATTCAGTTGTTAACAGCTTATGTTTGGGGCTTATCAAACAATAAGCAAGCAGGAGCCACTAGGTAAGCAGTGCCAAGTAATACGCCGGGTGGAAAGCCCATTCCTATAGAAGTGATTGAAGAATCTCTTTATGAGGTTCGGCGAAAAATTTATCCGCGCTCAGTATCAGGACTCTTTGCCCGCTGGCGCCTCATTCTCATATTTGCAACCCAGCTACTATTCTATGGCTTGCCATGGCTCAGCTGGAATGATCGTCAAGCAGTCCTATTTGATTTGATCCAGCGTAAGTTTTATATCTTCGGCCTCGTTCTGTGGCCGCAGGATGTCATTTATCTTACGCTCTTACTGATCCTTTCTGCACTTGCTTTATTCCTTTTTACCGCAGTCGCTGGACGTTTATTTTGTGGCTATGCTTGTCCTCAAACAGTCTATACCGAAATCTTTATGTGGATTGAACGTAAAGTTGAGGGCGATCGTTTTGCAAGAATTCGTTTAGATGGCGAAGAGTGGCCTTGGAACTTCCGGAAGTTACGCCTTAAAGTATTTAAACACTTCCTATGGCTTCTAGTTGCATTCTGGACGGGATTTACGTTTATTGGCTATTTCACGCCAATTGAAACTTTAGGTTCAGCTATTTTGCATTTGTCATTAGGTCCTTGGCAGACTTTTTGGCTGTGCTTTTATAGTTTTGCAACCTGGGGTAATGCTGGCTTTATGCGTGAACAGGTCTGTAAATACATGTGCCCCTATGCTCGCTTCCAAAGCGTCATGGTGGATAAAGATACCTTCTTGGTAACGTATGACAAAGTGCGTGGAGAGCCTAGAGGCAGTCGTAATAAGTCTGCTGATCATGGGTCTCTTGGGCTTGGCGATTGTGTTGATTGCAGTATTTGTGTGCAAGTATGTCCTACCGGAATTGATATTCGGGATGGTTTGCAATATATGTGTATCGGTTGCGGTGCCTGTATTGATGCTTGTAATCAAGTGATGGAAAAAGTGGATTATCCAAAGGGTCTAATCCGCTATACAACAGAGCGCGCCATTGAGGACAAAGAGTCTAATCAGAGTGCCATTCGCCATATTTTGCGTCCGAGGGTGCTAATTTACACGGCTTTCATTACGGTTTTAGCTTCTGCTTTTTTGATTTCATTAGTGACTCGAAATCCATTGCGGGTCGATGTCATGCGTGATCGCGGCGCTTTAGCGCGTGAAGTTGAGGGCGTCAGAATTGAGAATATCTATCGAATTCAGATTATGAATGCCTCAGAGCACTCGATGAAGGTTCAGCTGAAGGCAAACGGTCTTGATGAACTCAAGATATTGAATTCTCAAGGAAAAGAAATTACTGAAATTGATGTGGGTCCGGCAAGCAATCAGTTGCTGCCCATTAAGGTAAGTACTGCTATTGGAAAAAATGATCCTGGAAATTACCCCATCCATTTTGATGTGATTGCACAAGAGATGGTTGGTGATCAAGTTGTTATTAGAACCCGTGATGAAAAATCCAGTTTTATTATTCCCCGTTAAGCCAGTTGAATAAGATGGAGAGGATGCATATGACCGAACAAAAACCGATCAAGCCCTGGTGGAAACAGTTATGGCCCTGGTTGCTCATCAGCGGCCCAGCTGTCGCAATGATTGGCTGCATGATTACCATTTATCTAGCCATCAATCTTTATGCGGATAAGCCATTACGTGATGGGCTGATTAAGCAGGGCTTAAAAGTAGAGCAGTTGAAAGAATCGCAGGCCAATAAATGAAATATCGCCTACTGATTTGGATTTTATGGCCTTCATTTTTAGTGGCTGGCATAGCAGAGGGGCTACTCTTTACCGTAGTACATCCCCAGGACTTATTATTTTTTGGCCATCACCCAGAACTCTCTGATGAGGGTGTATATACCATTGGATTTTTTGTTATTTGGCTCTTCTGTGCAGTTTCTAGCGCTTTAACTGCGTATATTTTGCCGGGGATTGTATCTCCTGACCATCAGGAAATTGATCGCGGTTTGATTTAGATGTGTTTTGCCGGCGCATCTGCGGTAACGCAGGCCGTTCTGTCAGGATTAGGAATGCCCGCTAGTTCGTAAAGACCATTCATATCGATAAGCTTGATGTGACGTTGTTTGATTTGAATCAGGCCAGATTCGGCAAAGCGCGAGAGCATGCGACTGACAGTCTCAATTTGGATACCTAAGTAGCTACCAAGTTCTACACGACTCATTTTTAAATCGAATTCATTATTGAGATAGCCTCGGGCAGCAAGGCGTTGTGAAAAACCAAGCAAGAATGTTGCCAGTCTTTCTTCCGCTCGCATAGTTCCTAGCGAGAGAAGGTGGCGTTGATCTTGAGTCAGCTCTCGGCTCATGATCTTGTGAAATTGATTTTGCAATACCGGTATTTGACGTGCCAAATCCTCAAATGCATCGAAGCGAATAATGCAGACTTCGCTTTCCTCAAGGGCAATCGCATCTGATTGATATTGGCCCTCACCAATGCCATCTAAACCCAAAATTTCTCCGGGTAGATGAAAGCCAATCACCTGCTGACGGCCATCTTGTAGGCAGTATTCTGTTTTGAGGGTTCCAAAGCGAACGCTGTAGACCGAATGTAATGGGTCCCCGTGGCGATATAGATTTTCACCTTTATTTAAATGAACGCGCTCTTTGACAAGGGTATCTACTTTGATGATATCGCTACTACTGAGACCCACTGGTAGGCAAAATTGACCCAAAACGCAGACTGAGCATTTGCTAGTAGGTGTATCGGTCGGTTTGTAATTCATCTTGGGGCTTCTTAGGTATACAGTTTATTCTATCTAGGTGAAGAATCCCTTATTTTTATTGTTTCGATGTTAAGTGCCAGCTTACTTCTTGCTGTCTTTCTGGGTGCTTTAGTGAGTGGCTGGCACTGCGCATTGATGTGCGGTGGTATCGCTGCAGCTATTGAGCGTCCAACTGCCTCTGCGACTCGTTTAAGGCCTAAATCCGAGCTTTTTTATCAACAACTCATCATGCATCTTGGTCGAGTGACTACTTATGTATTGTTGGGCGCACTTGCTGCTGGCCTTGGCGTGATAGTTTGGCAACAAAATTGGATTCCAATTCAAAGACCGCTATTTACCTTAACCTCCTTACTATTGATTTTCATGGGCTTACGGCTGCTTCAATTCAGGAATAATCCGGGCCTATTTGGCAGTAAATGGCTGAGCTCGAAAATTGCAAATGTTTGGGCTAAATATTTAGGTGGCATGGCAAGTGGACCATCTCGCTGGTTCAGTGGAATGCTTTGGGGATTAGTACCCTGCGGTCTAGTCTATAGCGTTTTACCTCTTGCATTTTTATCAGGGGATATTTGGACCGGAGCAGCATTGATGTTTGCGTTTGGATTGGGCACCTTGCCTAATCTACTGCTCATCTCTAAATTTTCTGCGGCACTAACTCAGTTTGGTCAGTATGTATGGGTTCGATACTTGACCGCCTCCTTATTATTTATTACAGGTGGATTTGGCTTATATCGCGCCTGGGTCTTACCAGAGGCTTTATTAAAAGGTGGCTTTTGTGTTGCTTAAATAAAAAGCTTACTTCCTGGTAGCTATTTCAATTCCGCTATAGAGATCCGGACAAAAACAGTCCCTTGGAAGCATCTTGATAAAGCCGCTTCGCTCAGCCATTTCAAGAGGTTGGTGATCTAGTCCACAAATAACTAGCTGAATGTTACGAATCTTACAAAGGTGTGCAAGTTCCATGATCGTATCCATGCCTGATGTATCAACATAGATAACATTTTTTAAATCCAGTAATAGAGTTTGAGTGGGTAAATTCTCCTCAATTTTTTCTAAGAGTTTCACAGCTCCAAAAAAGATCGCTCCATAAATTCGATAGGCATCAACCTGACCTTGAAGGCTAGTAAGTGCAGCAAAATCCTTACCTTCGGCACGTTCACAGCGAGATAGGCTAGAGATGCGATAAATAAAGGTAATGAAGGCTAGCAACAAACCAACCTGCACTGCAATTGTCAAATCTAAAATGACGGTGAGTATAAAAACACTCAGGATAGTAATGCGATACGGTATACGAAATTGCTTGAGATCAATCAATTTCTGCCATTCACCCATATTCCAAGCTACGTACATCAATATCGCTGCCAAACTGGCAAGAGGAATATTTTTTGCTAGCGGAGCAGCAAATAAAACAATCATGAGTAGGGTAAAGGCGTGAACGATTCCAGAAATTGGTGTATTGCCACCGCTCTCAATATTGGTCACTGTGCGAGCAATAGTGCCAGTGGCAGGCATGCCGCCAAAAAATGGAGTGACTAGATTAGCAATCCCTTGCCCCATTAATTCTTGATTCGAGTCATGGCGATCATGCATGAGGCCATCAGCAATACGAGCGCAGAGCAGGGATTCAATTGCGCCTAATAAGGCAAGGGTGAGAGCAGGTGCCACCATATATTGCGCGGTATCCCAACTGATTGGAAACCATTCAAAATGGGGTAGGCCCGAAGGTACCCCGCCAAAGCGACTGCCAATGGTATCTACTGGTAGATTCAATAAAGTGGTTGCAATCGTGGCAAGTACCATCGCAACAACCGTACCAGGTATATGCGCAAGCCATCCCAAGTGCTGTCGAGAAGTTTTCCAAATAATTAAAACTACAAGGCTTGCACAAGCAAGAGCGAGTGCTACTGGATTGACTGTATCCGCTGCTTGATACAGGGTTTGAAGTGCCTGAAAAAACTGAGCCGGCATTTTTTCAATTTTCAAGCCAAAGAAATCTTTGATTTGTGAGAGTCCAATCAGAATGGCAATGCCATTGGTAAATCCAATAATGACTGCAATCGGTATAAAACGCACTAGCGTACCAAGACGAAACATACCCATTAAGAATATAAAAACGCCTGACATTGCCGTTGCTAGCAAAAGATTGGGAACGCCATAGCGCTCCACAATGCCGTACACAATCACAATAAATGCACCCGCTGGCCCACCTATTTGAACGCGGCTTCCACCAAGCAGAGAAATTAATCCACCAGCCAGAATGGCGGTAAAGATGCCGGCTTCTGGTTTGAGCCCACTGGCGATGGCAAAGGCCATGGCCAAAGGGAGTGCCACGATTCCAACGGTTACTCCCGCAAGAACATCCTTAGTGAATAACTGATGGTTATAGCCAGAGAAGGTATCTAGTATTTTGGGGTGAAAAAACATGAATTGAAATTAATCTCCGATAGGAAAGATTAAGACAGTCGGTTTCCAACCCAATACGTAAATCCAGCAGTGACCGCAGTGACTGCGCTTCCCCACGCAATATCAATGAATGCTAGCCGAGTCGGAAAGTCTCGAACTACCGCTAGATTGGTGAGGTCATAGGTCATGTAACAAAAAAATCCAAACAATGCACCATATTGCACTGCATATAGCCAAGATTGTTTTGAGAGCGCTGGGGCGGTAACGAAAATTGTCACCCCTAGGGCATATAAAAGATAAAAGGCAAGACCAGCAATCAATTTGGGCTCAGTCGCCATCAAACTGCCCATTTCTTGCTGATAGAGGTTCTTTGCTACGACTAGAAGCCAGATTAAATCAATGACTATTAGCGTAATGAGAAACGAAAGATAGATCGCTAAATACTTGAGCATTTCATTTATCCTTTTAGGCTTTGATACAACAATAATAAGTATTATGATGTAAACAGTAGATTAGCAGTTCAATTTAAAGGGAGTCGATATGTTTAAGCATTTATTGGTACCAGTGGATGGATCGGATGTCAGCAAAAAAGCCCTCAAGAAAGTGGCTCAGCTTGCAAATGCAGATAAAGCCGCAGTGACTTTGGTGTATGTTTCTGATCCGTTGCCACCTACGGTGTATTCCGATAGCACCATGGGCTATGGTATTTCTCAAAAAGACCACCAGAAGGTCTGTGCTGCTTATGCACAGGATGTGTTTAAAAATGCAGCTAAAGCTCTAGGAACAGGCATTAAGCCCAAATCCTTACATGTTGCCAATACCAATTTATCTGCAGGTATTTTGGATGCGGCAAAAAAGGCTAAAGCAGATGTGATTGTGATGGCGTCGCATAAGCGTACTGGTATCAAAGGAATGTTGCTTGGCAGTGAGACTCATGAAGTGATTGTGCACTCAACTTTGCCAGTGTTAGTACTTGGTTAAATAATGCCTAGCACAGTAAAAAGGGTCCGATAGGACCCTTTTTTATTACCACCACAGTGTTTAATGTACGCTTTATTGTTTAGTTGGACTACCAAACAATAGAATCTCTCGAGTCAATTGACCGCTCTCATTGTCACGCATTGACCATAAATCTAGCTGTGTTTTGGCGGCATAAGGATCGACATAGATACCATTCTTTCTTAATTCAAAATGCAGGTGCGGGCCGGTTGATCTGCCAGTAGATCCAACATAGCCAATTTCAAAACCACGACGTACTTCATTGCCTAATTCAAGTTCTACGTTGTAGTTACTCAGGTGAGCATAGTAGGTATGGTAATTTCCAGGATGCTCAATCACGATCAGATTGCCGAATGCCCCGTTAAAACCGAGATGAGCGATCTTGCCATTTGCTACGCTGAAAACAGGGGTGCCAGTAGGGGCTGCATAGTCGATACCCATATGGGCGCGGTAGCTTTGCTTTGGAGGTGCAGCTTGTGCAGTTGGGGCATTTTTATTTGGGCGCTTACTAGAGGTTCTTACACTTCCAACTCCGCGGGAGATGCGACGATAGCTTAATGGGTTGGTCCAAAAGGAACGTTCAAGCGATTCACCGCTGCCAGTAAAGAATCCACCAGGGATATCGCTGCGCTCAACCCAGTATGCGCTTGCGAAAACTTCTTTATCAGAAGGATCAATAATTTCTACAGCCCAAATTTGCGCCCAACGTTCACGATCACCAAAGTCCACAATCATCCGCACTACGCTATTCGTATTTTCAAGAGAATTATTTTCTTCGGGATAAATTTGTTTAATAATGGAATTGAGTTCCCAAATAAGCTCTACTGGCAGCCTATCGTTTACTTTAGAAGGGTCATATAAAACCTCGCGCAATGGGATACGGATTTCGCTGAGATTTTTAGATTCGTTGATCAGGTAATCTTGTTGCACTAAAAACCCACCAAATGCCGACGGAGTAAATGTCCACACCTCCGTTTTGGCATCCTGAATGGGGCCGTTCATGATGCTAAGTGAATTAAAGCGATTGCGAGTACCAAATGCAACTACGTAGGGAATACATTCACCCCGCATACGATCGAAGAAGGATTTTGTTTGGTTCTTAAAAAATTCAGAGAAAGCCCGATTATCAATTCCGACGGCAGATGGAAGACTATCTTCGCTCAAACTTCTTCTCAGGCAGCCTTGGCTGATACGGTAGTCAAGATTGCCTGCGCTATCCAAAACCAGCTCATCTGGATTTTTTCGCTGAAATAGTGCTGGATTGAGGCTGTTTGGCTTTGTGCTGCTATTGCCTGCAGTGTCTTTAATGCCCCGTTGGCCAGGACTTTGAATAATGACTTTTTGACGGACTTGAGAGTCTTTTTGATTTTGCTTAGTTTGAGCCTGTGCTTGAGCATCGGCTTTAGGTGCGAGCCCTAATGTCAGGCTGATTAGGGCGCAAGCAAATAAGGAGGGTGCCCATGCAAAAGCTCGGGTGGATTGAGATGCTTTTCTATTCACAGCAACATTATCTAATAATGTGAGCCTACGCTCTGATATTGATGTTGTGGTGCAACAATTATCTAGGGTTCCCTGAATATTCACTAAATCTGTCATTTTCAATATGAGGGAGGTCAAGATGCCCCTCTTCAATTGTGAATAATCGATACAATATTTTTTTTATTAAGGAATTCAGATGCCCATTATTGAGTCCGTGCAGGTTGCTGCAGTAGCAGTACCCTTGGATAAAGTCACTTCATTTTCTACCCGCACAGTATCTGAGCGTCACTATTGCTTAGTGAAGGTGAAAAGCAAAGACGGGCATGAAGGTATTGGGTTTTGCTATGTCGGTAGTGCTGGAGGAGATATCGCCAAAGTTGCTGTAGAGCAATTATTAGCACCTAAATTGATTGGACAAAATAGTCACCGAAGTGAGGGGCTTTGGATGGAGATGTATAACGAGTCCATCTTGCAGGGCCGTGCAGGTGCAGTAATGCGCGGCATCTCTATCTTAGATACAGCAATCTGGGATTTAAATGCCCGTTCCGTTGGACTACCCTTGCATCAGTACCTTGGATCCGTAGTAGATGATCGGGTGCCGGCCTATGCCAGCGGTGGATACTATCTTGATGGTAAGACGCCAGCTAAGTTAGGCAAGGAAATGGAGTCTTATGTTAAACAAGGATTTAAAGCCGTCAAAATGAAAGTAGGACGCTTATCTCCATCCGAAGAAGAGGCGCGCGTTAAGGCTGCTCGCAAGGCGATTGGCGACGATATTTTATTAACTTTGGACGCGAATAATGCATGGCGTGATCTACCTACTGCCTTAGAGTATGTGCGTCGCTTTGAGGCCTATAACCCTTATTGGATAGAAGAGCCTTTCTCACCAGATGCCATTGATTTGCATGCGGCTCTCGCACGTCAAACCAAAATTAACGTTGCTACTGGCGAAATGGAGGCAGGTCGTTGGCGCTTTAGAGAGTTGATTGATGCGGGTGGTGCGGCAATTTTGCAATCAGATGCTGCGGTATGCGGCGGCATTACAGAATGGCGTCGGATCTCTGCCTATGCAGATTTAAAAGGTGTAATCGTTTGCCCGCATTGGATGCACGATTTACATGCGCCTTTAGTAGCTGCCACTCCGAATGCCCGTTTCGTAGAATTTTTCTTGGATGATCAGGTACTAAATTTCCGTAGGTTAATTAATAAACAATTAAGCTTTAAGAATGGCGATCTCATTTTGCATAAAACGCCAGGACTCGGATTTGAATTTGATGAAGCTGCAGTAAAAAAATATGCTGGTAAAGCAGCATGGACAAAAATTGCTTGATCAGAGTAGCTAGTACGATCCAATGAATAAAGCCCGCTACTGCGGGCTTTATTCATAGTTTAGGAAGACGATCGGGGGTTGAGCTTGAAGTGAGTAATGATTTGAGTGACGAGTACCAAAGCAAACCCAATAAAGCCAATGAGATCAGCCTCTGTTGCAGGATAGGCTAAAGCCACTCCAGAGATCACCATAATGACGCGCTCAAACACTTTGGTCTTTTCAATAAACCAACCTTGTAATCCACCAGCCAAACAAATAATTCCAACTACCGCAGTAAATGAAATCCAGGCGATCTGAGACCAGTTAGCTTGCTCTAAGGCGCTCGTTGAGCCCATTAAAAGCAAACTGACGCCCGACTTATCCAGCACAAACATAAACGGCACCAGAATCGCTGGGGCTACGTATTTCCATGTTTGGAGCGTAGTTCTATAGGGGTTACCTTTGCAAATTGCGGCAGCTGCAAATGGCGATAATGCGGTTGGAGGTGATACCTCTGATAACACTGCGTAGTAGAAGATAAACATATGAGCAGCAAAGGGCGGCACATCTAAATTAATGAGTGCGGGTGCAGCGATTACGGCGCAAATAATATAAGAAGCGGTTACCGGAACGGCTAAGCCAACGATCCAGACGATTAATGCTGTAAAGATAGCGGTCAGTAGTAATGAGCCACCTGCATATTGAATCACAATGGAGCTAAATTTAAGACCAAGGCCGGTAAGAGTAACGGTACCCACTATCAAGCCAGCTCCCGCGCAAGTTGCTGCAATCGCTAATACACCAGTTGATCCAGACGCGAGCGCCTTGGTTAGGTTGGATGTATAGAGGCCAGAAAGAATCGGCTCTTTACCCTGGAACCAAGCCCACGGAATAATGGCGGTATCTCTACGCAGCATGCTCGACAGAGCAGAAACAACGGTAGCCCAAAAGACGGACATCACCGGTGAGAAACCAAACATCATGAACACCACGATGGAGATTAATGAGAAAAAGTGGAACCAGTATTTTTTCGTTAACTGCCAGGCACTTTCTGCTGATTCAAAGTGAATGTTTTTCATGCCGTACTTGCGTACGTCAATTTCAACCATGACAAATAAGCCAAGGTAGAACAGAATCGTTGGGATGGTTGCCATCAGCAACACATCTAAATAAGAGATTTTGAGGAAGTCAGCAATCAAGAAGGCAGCCGCACCTAGCACTGGTGGTGAAATGATGGCACCAAGACCGCCAGCTGCCAGAAGGCCGCCAGCAGCATTCTTTTCATAACCCACTTTCTCAAGCATGGGGGCTGCAACAGAGCCTACGGTAACAGTAGTTGCTACACCAGATCCTGATGGTCCACCCATTAGGAATGATGACAAAACAATTGTTCTGCCCACTCCAGATGATTTGCCGCCCATTGCAGCAAAGGAGAAGTCGATAAAGAATTTACCCGCGCCAGTGAATTGCAAAAAGGCGCCAAAGATGGTGAAAAGAATAATCAGAGTGGCAGAGACGTCGACTGCAGTGCCGTAGATGCCTTCTAGACTCATGTACATATAACCCACTAGCCGATCTAAGTCGTAACCTTTGTGAGTCCATGGGGCGGGAAGGTAGTTGCCAAAGAAGGCGTATAGCAAGAAAAGTACTGTAACGGCAACGAGTACCATGCCATTGGTTCTCCTCACACCCTCAAGAATCAGTAGGATGAGGGCAATACCCACCATTACGTCAGTAGAGTTTGGGGCAGTGTTTCTGTCCATGAAATCATCACCGCCACTCAGAATGTAATACGCAATGGCAACAGAGCCTATGGCAAACAAAACATCCCAAAACATCAACTTGTTTTTAAAGCGAGCGGCAATCGGAAAGCTTAAGAACACCAAAAATAAAACTAAGGCAACGTGGATGACACGTAATTGCTGAGTTGGAACAATCGAGTAGGCGGCATATAGATGAAACAATGACATGCCTACCGCTACGAGTGTGATGAACTTAGCCAATAGACCTTTGTAATCATTAGAGTCCCCTTCTTCCTGCTTAATGAAGGCGTCTAACTTTTCTTGGGTTTCGTTATCAATTGCGTTTTGGTTCATCACTCAACCTATTTTTCTATTTATATTTATTTTTACGTTGCATTAATGCAGAAGGGGTGAGATTAACTCACCCCTTTATTCGTTGTGGTGTTAGTTTACCTTGACACCCTTTTCTTTAAAGTACTTTAAAGCGCCTGGATGATAGGCAATCGGTGAGGCATTCGCTTTTTGGCTCTCTAGCTTGATATTTCTGTACTCAGCATGTGAGCGGACAAGTTCAAGCTGATTATCAAAAATAGCCTTAACAATTTTATAAGCTTCTGCATCAGACATAGAGGCATTCACAACCAAAAGATTGGCAACTGCTGCTACTTTGTTATCTTTTTCCATGCCGCTATAAGTTTGTTTTGTAATCTCGGATGGGAAATACAGATTGCCATATTTTTTATTCATAGCAGGAACTTCAGCAGCGGTATCGATCATCACGATTTTCATGCCAGGGCTATTTGCCAGATCAGTAACAGCTGCTGTAGGAAGACCGCCTACCCAAAAGAATGCATCAATTTTGCGATCTTTTACTGCATTGACGGATTCTGCAACGCTCAAGCGCTCACGTTTGACATCTTTATCTTTATCAAGACCAGCGGCCTCTAACAAGCGAAATGCCATAACTTCAGTAGCACTTCCTGGGGAGCCGGTACTGACACGCTTACCTTTTAAATCTTTCATGGTCTTAATGCCAGTAGATTCCACGGTAGCAACGTGCATGAGGTTTGGATACAGTATGAGTAAGTTTCGTAAATCTACTGGCTTGTCCTTGAACTTATCCTCACCATCTTTAGCATCTTTAGCAGCGTCAGCCATTGAGAAACCAACGTAAGGTTTGCCAGTACCAATTAGTTTTAAGTTATCCACTGAACCACCAGTCACTTCGGCAGTCGCTGACATTCCTGGGACATACTTAGATAAGACTGAGGCTAAGCCACCGCCCATAGGGTAGTAAACACCACCGGTACCGCCGGTAGCAATTGAAATATTTTGTGCTTGTGCGCCAGCCCATAAAAAGCTGAGTGACAGCACGAGGATTTTGAGTAATTTCATGAATGTCTCCTTTGTATTTATAAATTAAAGCCCAGGCATAGAAAAGTTAGCTTTTTGTAATTCACTAATCAGTTTTGCCTGTTGATCACTAGTTAATTGCATGAGTGGTGGACGAACTCTGAGCCAATCAGGATCTTTGCTGTAATGGGCAACGGCAGTTTTCATGCCGGCAATCATTTGATATTGGGCAAAGATCGAGCGGAGTTTATCTAAATCGGCTTGACGCTCATCAGCATTGGACTCTCTCCAATGTGCCGCAAGTTCAGCGATCGCTTTTGGATTGACGTTTGCAGTAGCAGAAATACAGCCAACTCCACCAGCTCGCAGGGTGCGCATTAAGAACACTTCGCTACCAGCATAAACACGGAAACCCGAGGGAGCTAGCAGCTTAATAACCGATTCTGTATAAGCCCAGTCACCAGAACTATCCTTCATACCAACGACAGTTTGTGGATATTCTTTGGCTAGACGCTCAAGTAATGCCAAGCTTTTATTAATCTTAGTAACGGGTGGAATGTTGTAGATGTATATCTTCAGGGCTGAGTCACCTACCTTTTGAATCACTTCCGAAAAATAGGCAAAGAGTCCATCATCGGTAACGTCTTTGTAATAGAAGGGCGGAAGCATGAGAACGCCAGCACATTTGTGTGCTACTGCATGTTTTGTCATCGTAACAGTGGCATCAATCGAGGTAGCCCCTGTACCTGGCATCATGTGCTCAGGATTGAGTCCACCTTCGATGAGGGCCGTTAAGGTACTCATTTTTTGTGGATCAGACATTGAGTTTGCTTCTGAGTTGGTACCAAAAATTGCTTGACCAACACCATTGGCCTCTAACCATTTGCATTGCTTCAATAACTTTTGCGCATCAGGGCTACCATCCGCTTTAAATGGCGTTAATACTGGCGATAGCACTGAAGGCAATGTTGAGGGGTGTAAGGAAATGGTCATACTTGCTCCGATTTAATATTTAACTTCTGTATGAAGTGGCTGCTGGTTAAAAAAAGCTTCTAGATTATCTACGGCTAAATTAGTCATCGCTATCCGTGTTTCTGCGGTAGCGCTGCCTATATGGGGTGTTAAAAGGACATTATCAAGATTTAAGAAAGCATTGTTGGGATTAGGCTCATTTTCAAAGACATCTAGTGCAGCCCCAGCAATTTTTTTATGCTGCAGTGCATCTAAAAGAGCGGTTTCATCAATCACGCTTCCCCTAGCAATATTAATGAGGTAGCCCTGAGGCCCCAGTGCTGCAAGTACTGCTGCATTCACCATTTTGTCCGTTTCAGGGGTGGCTGGGCAAGTTAAAAACAGCACATCAGATACATTGGCCAGTGAGGTGATGTCTTTGAAGTAGGTGTAAGGCAGATTTTTGGGTGTGGGCCCGCTATAAGCAATCTCTACCTTAAAAGGGAGGAGTCGCTGGGCTAGTTCTTGGCCAATTCGACCCATCCCGGCAATGCCGACTCGTTTGCCGGCTAGGGTGGTGGTAATGCCAAATGGAGCTTTAGACCAAGCCGTGCTTTTGACAAAATCTTGAGCTTGGGGAAGGCGCCGCAAAAGCCCGAGCATCATGCCCATGGCTAATTCGCAAACAGCATCATTGAGAACCCCTGGTGTATTGCTTACTTGGATGCCATGTTCCTTAAGGTAAGCCAGTGGAAGATTGTCATATCCAACGCCGCAGGTCGATACCATACGGACGCTAGGAATTTGCCTTACCAATGCTTCGGGCAGCGTAATGTTAGAGCGAACTAGGATCGCCTCAAAATTGCCCTTAGGAGCAGGAGCTTCTGGATCAAGATGGAGTGTCGGGGTAAAACGACGATCAATTTCTGCCTGCATGATGTCAGGGAAATGGCCGACCTCTAGCACCGAATTGACGGGGATCATGTCTCACTTACTTTTTTATTGGAATAATGCATCTATTGTAAGAGGATTTTTGCTGAAAAGTCCGCCCCCTAATGAGGAGAATATGCCATGTTGTTTACCCCAGCCGAAACCAAAGTCGTGATTGTTGGAGGTGGCACCATGGGTGCAGACGTAGCTGCCGTCTGCGCACGCGGCGGGTGTGCCGTTCAAGTGGTGGAACCTACCACTGAGCGTAGAGCCCTATTACCCGATTATTTTGCCAATACCTTGGGTGAGCTGGGTTATGAAAATCGGGTTCATTTACTCAGCATAGCTGGAACTTTGGAAGAGGTAGATTGGTCAGAGGTGGATCTAGTGATTGAGTGCGTTCCTGAGCGTCTCGATATCAAGCAAGAGTTATTCGCTAAGCTTGAGAAGTATGCGAAGCCAGAAGCAGTATTGGCAAGTAATAGCACTAGCTTTCCCATTAGCCAAATTGCGAGCGGTTTGAAAACGGCGGCGCGAATGATTGGTCTACATTTTTTTATGCCGGCCCATTTGATTCCCTGTGTAGAAGTAGTTTATGGCGAGAAAACTTCACCTATGGTTGCCGACAGTCTTACCAGGTTAATGACAGCTTGTGGCATGGTTCCGGTCACTGTTAAAAAAGACTTACCTGGATTTTTAGCCAATCGTTTGCAGCACGCTTTATCACGCGAAGCGTTCTCCATGGTTGATCAAGGTATTTGTACTCCAGAAGATATCGATAAGGCAGTGCGTTTTGGTTTTGGTTTTCGCTATATCGCCGCTGGACCAGCAATGCAGCGGGATCATGCAGGGCTTGAAATCCATGCGGCTGGAGGAACAACGATTTACCCTTCCTTAAATAACTCTCCCACGATTGCAAAGTGTTTAAGTGAGCGCGTGGAGAGCGGAAAATTTGGTATGAAAACAGGAGAGGGATTTTTCCCATGGACTGCAGAAACGATTCAAGCAGAGCGTAAGCGCTACCAAGATGCTTTACGTGAGGGCTTAAAAATTATTCAGAAAGACTTGCCAGAGATTAAGTAATGCTCAAGGGTTCTAGGCAATATCTTTTAGATTAACGTTTCGTAGATTGGGCGCGAGTCGATAGGTTAGTAAAACAATTAGGATGGTTGCAGCTCCCCCAAAAACGATTGAGGGTACTAATCCCATTAGACTTGCCGCGATGCCCGACTCTAAGGCACCTAGTTCATTTGATGAGCCGATGAAGATGCCATTAATCGCACTAATTCTGCCGCGCATATGATCTGGTGTTGTGAGCTGCATGATGCTGCCGCGAATCACTACAGAAATAGAGTCGCAACAACCAGAGATGAATAAGAAAAATGCACAGACCCAGAGATTGCTGGAGAGGGCAAAAGCGATAATCGCAACACCGAATCCTGCCACTGAGAGAAGAAGATATTTACCCGACTCAGTGAGTATGGGGCGTCTTGCGAGGTAAATTCCCGTAATGACAGCGCCAGCTGCAGGAGCCGCTCGTAATATGCCAAGAGTCTCTGGTCCCGCATTCAGAACTTCTTTTACAAAAGCCGGCAGAATCGAGACTGCACCTCCAAAAAGAACAGCAAACATATCGAGTGCCATTACGCTCAATATGAGCTCATGTTTTCTGACGTAATGAAAACCTTCTAAAAAACTTTTCAAAAAATGATTCGAGAGCTCGCCCCTCTTTTCTTGAATCACTTTAATGAAGGTAATACCGTATAAACCAAATGCGGCACAGAAAGCCGCCAATAAATAGGTCCACTCCAAGCCAGCGAAACCAATCATCAGGCCGCCAAGTCCTGGGCCTGCTACTACGCAAATCTGAAATGCAGAAGAAGCATAGGCGGTATATCGGGTAAGTTGGTCTCTTGGAATAATTTGTCCAAATAAGGCTTGGTAGGAAGGGCGCAATAGGGCACGACCAATACCAATGAAAGCGACTGCGCAATAAATAAGGGGGACGGGTGGTGTTAACCATCCAAGGGCAATCGCCGCTAGAAATACAGCTACTGCCATATGAATTAAACAGGCTAATGCTGCAATCAGCTTTCTAGAGTAGTGATCTACTGCGTGACCTGAATATAGAGCAAGGGCGAAATACGGAATTAATTCAGCGAGGCCGATGAGTCCCAGTGAAACTACGCTGTTTGTAATTTCGTATAGATGCCAACCTACCGCTACCATCGTGATTTGATAACTTAGCGTCGCACCAATGCGGTAGAGCAGTAGGGTTCTAAAGGCTTTACTGGGGTTCATGAATTTTGCTTAGTTTAAGACAGATCCTGCTTTATCCTAGAGGTATGAAGAAAATCATTCGTGTTTGGGACTTACCAATTCGGCTATTTCACTGGATTTTGGTCTTCTGCATTATTGGCAGTGTCATTAGCGTCAATATCGGTGGCAATGCTATCGAATGGCATGCTTATTTTGGCTACAGTATTTTGGTCTTATTGTTATTTAGGATCACATGGGGTTTTATAGGCTCAACCCATGCTCGCTTTGCTAGCTTCTTTCCTTCTAAGGAAAGCATTTTGAATTATCTCAGCGGCAAGTCACCCCGTGTTTTGGGTCACAACCCGCTAGGGGCTGTTTCTGTTTTTGCGCTGCTGTTTGTGTTGGGCGTGCAGGTATTTACTGGCTTATTTGTGGATGATGAAATTGCTTTTCGGGGCCCATTGTCTAAATATGTTCCTAACCTCATCGTCTCCTTATTCTCGGAGATTCATGAAGCCAATCAGGTTCTGATCTATACCTTAGTTGCCATTCATATTGCTGCCATTCTGTACTATAAAAAGTTTAAGGGCGAAGACCTTATTAAGCCAATGGTGAGTGGCGATAAAGAAATTGACCCAAGTGAGGAGGCGACCTATGCGCCAGCTGACTTGGGCCGACCATCTAAGGATGGTTTTATACAGCGTACGCTTGCTTTAGTTCTATTAAGTGTAATCGCTGTAGTAGTGGGTTACTTGATTACTTCTTCCTGAAATCGTCGTGACAAGCTTTGCAGTTTTGTCCTGCAGCGCCAAACGCTTTTTTAATGCTTTCTAGATCACCGGACTGAGCAGCAGTATTTAAATTTGCAACTGCTACTTGCATCTTGTCGGCCGCTGCTTTGAACTTAGCGCCATCAGACCAAATATCAGATTGCGCTTTTCCACCTTCAGTACCTGCGCCAAATGCTTGCCATGGCAAAGTAGACATCATCGCAACAATGGCAGCGTTCTTGGCAACATCATCTTTATTGTATGGGGCTTCACCTCTAACAACCGCGCCAATTTTTCCAAAAGAATTTCCTAAAACGGTAAATACGCTTTGGCGATATTTAATAGCATCTTCTGGTTTTTGGAATTGAGCAACAGCAGTGCCAGCACTGATAGCTAAAACAGTTGCAGTAGTAGCTAGAACAAGG
>CANIMS010000006.1 GCA_947468785.1 Betaproteobacteria bacterium | reverse complement strand
TGGTCAAATCGCCCGAAGACATTCCACCGCAGTAGTATTTTGTATTCTTCTCTGAAAGCGAAAGCCCGCTAGCAAGCAAGAAGTAATTCCAAAAACAATTCCCATCATGATCGCCTGCAAAAATGCCTGAAATTCAATTTCAAGCACATAACGGCCTAAGGCCCAAGCAGCCACTCCAGCGGCTATACCTGCCAGAGAACCCGCTATTGTCCCGATCAGCAATAATTCAGCAGTTGCAATACGCGCCAACACTTTGCGTGAAGCACCAAGCGCCTTTAATAAAGCTGCATTTCTAAAACGTTCATCTTGGGTCGCCGAGATAGCAGCAATTAATACCAAGACTGCCGCAATGACCGTAAAGGCAAACAATAAACTCAAGGCTGCCGTTAGCTTGTTCAGCACATCTTGAATTTGCTGAATAGATGCTGTGACATCTACTACAGTCAGATTCGGGTAGGCTTGACTGATACGAAAATCCAAATCGCCACGATGCGGATCTTGGTAATAAGAAGTAATCCAAGACTGGGGTAACTGATTTAAGAGACTTGGCGGCATGATCACGAAAAAGTTGACCCGCATCGAGCCCCAATCTAATTTTCGTAGGGAAGTGATTGGGGCAGTTACCTTTTCTCCAGCTACTTCAAATGTGAGTTGATCTCCCAGTTTTAACTTTAAGGTTTTAGCTATACCCGTCTCGATCGATATTTGGGGTGCATCACCCTCGATCCATTTTCCAGAAAGTATTCGATTACCGCTGGGTAGCTCATTGGTATAGGATAAGTTGAACTCACGATCTACTAGGCGACGTGCATTCTCCTCCTGATAGGCATTTGGTGTAATGGCTTGCTGATTAATATCCACTAAACGTCCGCGCACCATTGGATAAAAATCGGGCTTGCCAACACCAGCCTCAATTAATAACTGGTCAATACCCTGCTTTTGGTTTTCTTGAACATTAATCATGAAACGGTTAGGTGCATTGACAGGAACATTCCCTTGCCAAGCACTGAGTAAATCTTGTCGCAATAACAAGATCATGAGTAGCGCCATGATTGCTATACCTAATGCAGTAATTTGTAGGATTGCATAAGTCACACTTCTTCCTTGAGCAATCAAGACGAAACGCAACACAAAATTTTGTGTTCGCACTCGTGATAGTAGCCAAAGAACTAACCAAGATACTAGCGAAAAGAGTGCTACAGCAGCGCCAAAACTTATAGCGGTCCAGAGAGCCAATTTCCAATCCCGTGCGGCAATACCAATCAAGGCCAGACATGCCCCAAGGCCAAGCAGTGCAATCCAAATGGCAGCTGTTGGTAAACCTGCATAGTCTTTTCTGATTAAGCGAACTGGAGATACTCTCACCAAACCTAAAAGAGGTGGTAACGCAAAACCGATTAACAAGAACCAAGATAGCGCAATACTCCATACAACCGGCCATAATGAGACCGAATGGATGTTACCCATCAATAAATTGCCCAGCGCCAGTAGCAGAATCTGTTGCACTAAGAATCCCAGAGTAGACCCTAGGACCGCGGCAATGAGTCCTAAACGTATTAATGTGAGCACTTGTTTTTTGAAAATACTAGAGGAACTAGCGCCAAGACATTTCAGAACGGCACAAGCATCGGCCTGTTTAAGTACATAACGTCGCGCAGATAAAGCAATTGCAACCGCTGAAACCATGGCTGTGAGCAAAGCAATGAGAGATAGAAAACGTTCTGCACGTTCTAAGGTTTTGCGCATCATCGGCTGAGCGTTCTCTAAGGTCTCTACCCTGATACCTCGTAAGCCTTGTGCGTCAATCTCAGTAATAGCCCACTGCTCATATGCCTGCACATCAGAATCAGCACCGGCCAGCAATAGCCGGTAAGTAACTCTGCTACCCAGACCCACCAAACCCGTTGCTGGTAAATCATTTAAAGACATCATGACTCTTGGAGCAAAGTTCATAAAACCAGCGCCACGATCTAATTCTCGAGTCAACACTCCACCAATCACAAATTGACTACTTCCCAACTTTAAGGAATCACCCACTTTTGCCTTAAGACTGGAAAGCATTGCCGGATCCACCCAAACACTTCCTGCTACTGGCCCAGAAAGGGATGAGGTTTGACTGGCTTGCTCAACTTGCAAGGAACCTCGTAAAGGATATAGCTCGCTAACCGCTTTCAAGGAGGCCAGCTTGCTATGCTCGCCTGAGCTTGCCATGGAAGGAAAAACGACGGTATTTGCAATTCGTAAATTTCTATTTTTTGCCTCATTAATAAAGCGCTCAGGCAAAGGCTGATCAGAAGCAATTAATAGATCAGAGGCGAGCAACTGCCGGGCATCAAATGCAAAAGTTCTTTGCATGCGATCAGCCAAAAAGCTAACGCTTGATAAGGCCGTAACTGATAATGTTAAGGCTACGACCAACCAAACTAGCTCAGTTGATCGCAGCTCTTGGCGTAGACCTCTAAATAGGCGAGATAGAGTTTTGATCAAACCGCTTGAGTCTGCCCACCATCAATACGCATGACAGTGCCAGTAATAAAGGAAGCATTTTGACTAGCTAAAAATGCGGCAGCATCGCCATACTCAGCAGGATCTCCATAGCGCCCCATCGGAATTTGTCGCAAACTGGTTTTGACAACTTCTTCATAACTCGTAGACTCACGTTTAGCACGCGCTTCATCGAGCTGGCGCAAACGTTCAGTAGCAACACGTCCTGGCATGATGATATTGACGGTAATGCCTTCTGCTGCAACCTCAGAGGACAAGGTCTTAGACCAAGCCTGCAAGGCAGCGCGCAAGGTATTGGAGATAGCTAGATTTTTAATAGGGG
The DNA here is from genome assembly GCA_947468785.1 of Betaproteobacteria bacterium. Lineage (GTDB taxonomy): Bacteria > Pseudomonadota > Gammaproteobacteria > Burkholderiales > Burkholderiaceae > Polynucleobacter. The sequence goes on along the minus strand of CANIMS010000006.1, from coordinate 16,269 downwards.
CAATCGCGCCTGAAGTCGTACTCGTAATAATGCGCCCCCATTTACGTTCGCGCATGCCTGGCAAGACCCGATCGGTAATCGCAATCAACGACAACACCATATCGTTAAAGGACTTTTGCCATAAAGCAGGATCTTGTCCAGCAGCTGGGGTTGGAGGTGGCCCACCAGTGTTGTTAATCAATATATCAATAGGGCCAAGCTCTTGCTCTACTTTGGAAACCATGCTGTCAATTACAGAATGGTCAGATAAATCCCAAGTCAAGGCTAGCGCAACGCCACCTGCCGCTTCTATGAGCTCAACTGATTTCTTTAATCCTTCTGGACTACGACCAGTAACGGCAACTTTTACACCCTCCTTAGCCAGTGATACTGCCATTGCCTGGCCAAGACCACGACTTGAAGCCATTACTAAGGCAACTCTACCTTTGATACCTAAATCCATATATCCCCCACCGATTAATTTTTAATCTAATTGTAATTTTTGCTTTGCGACCACTTCTTTGTAAACCATATACTCCGCTTTAATTTCTTTAGAGAAGGCCTCTGGTCCATTGACGTTAATAATAGAGCCAGTATCTTCTATCCGTTTTTTTACAGCAGGATCTGCAACCACTTTCTGAATTGCTGCGTAGTACTTATCAACAACGTCTTTAGGCAAACCTGCTGGACCCAAGATTCCGTAATACGCCATCCGATTGACTGGGGCTAAACCAACCTCGGCAAAAGTCGGTACATTCGGCAATTGAGCTAAACGCTTTGGCGCAGCTACTACTATAGGAACCAATTTGCCATCTCTAATAAACGGTAGAGACGATGGTAAGTTATCAAAAATCATCGAAACTTGACCACCCACAGTATCCGCTAATGCAGGACCTGCTCCACGGTAAGGAATATGCACAATAAATACACCAGTCAAACTTTTAAATAATTCTGTTTGAAGATGTCCGATGCCACCTGTCCCAGAACTAGAATACGTATATTTACCAGGACTCTCTTTTATAACGGTCATGAACGTTTTAAAGTCTTTTGCTGGAAATGAAGGATTCACAGCAATAATATTTGGGGTAGCTGCAATATTGGTAATGGCTGTGAAATCCGTAATCGGGTCATAGCCAACTTTCGGATTAATTGCAGGGTTAGCGGCCGTAGTAGATACCGTAGCCATACCAATGGTGTAGCCATCTTTTGGCGCACGCATCACCTCTAAGGCCCCGATTGAACCGCCACCACCTGCCTTGTTTTCTACAATGACTGTTTGACCCAATTGGCGACCCAATGCATCTCCAACTGCACGCGCAATGATATCGGTGCTGCCACCAGGAGCGAATGGAACCACTAAACGAATCGGCTTAGTGGGAAATGTTTGCGCCCAAGTAGAGCTACCTAAGACTAAGCCCAATCCAAGTACAACGGTCTTTGCAAAGTCTAAGACCAAGATACGAGAAAAAAACAATTTCATATGATTACTGTCCTATAGGTTTCGGTAAATTACCGGCATATTGATAAAGTTGTGCCTCAAATTCCTTAAAGATCTCAGCTAAAGCTTGCTGCTGTCCCAATATCAGGGCTTCAGGAGTGTTGTCTTTGAGCGCGATACGCTTTGAATAACGATTTACGCCAATAATGGGATTGCTTTTACCAGCATTAGCAACGGCAAGCACAAACTCAACTGATACTACTGCCTCTGGACGAACGCGATAATCGCCGTAGAAATCATTGATGGTTGTTTGCAGGGTGTAATAAGGGAAGAAGCTATTTCCCTCACCAATTGTTAATGAAAAAATATTGGCTTGATTAAACCATTGCCGCTCTGCGCTCGCAATCATTTCAGCGGGGATGGCCGCGTAAACATTGTAAAAATCTTTTTCATAGCGCTGATCACCTAAACGATAAACCAATGATCTACCATCAAAAGGAGACGCTACTGAAACTGCGCCAATTTTCAACCAGTAATCCGTCCTCGCTTTGTAAGGCGCTCCCATGCGTTCTGGAGATACCATCCATGAACTTGGTGTGACAGGCGCACGGGTTGGTAATGAGCAAGCAATCAACGTGGACAGAGCTACACAGGATAGAATTAATCGAATCATTTTTGAACTCCTGCTGGGCTCTGTGTGCCATTCATCGGTAAGACAATTTTCGGTGGCGGCTCTCCCCAAATTAGGCTAGCAGGAGATTGGCTTGCAATGCGACTCAACTCATTCAGATTTTCACTGGTTTGCTTTAGGTTCTCGATCGTTGCTCCAGTGTCACCCTGAATGCTAGTAATAGTTTGCCGTAAAGAGGTTACTGCCCCCACCAGTTCACGCATCAAAATATTCAATTCATCCTTGTCGGTAACTTTTACTATCCTAGAGAGCAAGGTGTTGAGCTCTTTGACAGAGCGAATAATGCCTTCATTGCCTTTGCCATCACCAACCATCATGCTATTCAAACTTGCAAGGACCTCATCTAATTTCTTCTGAGTACGATCGATATTCATTTCATTGGCTGCGGCAATAAATTTCTCAATACCGGAAATGATTTCATCAGCCTGATTTGGCATTGATGGAAGCACCGGGTAATCTGGCTCCCAGTTAAATGGCAATGGTGGATAGTCGCTCGCACTTGGTACAAAATCGAACTCAATGTAATTCACGCCCGTAATGCCCATCGACTTCACCCGAGCACGCATATTTTCCTTGACGAAGTGATTTAACTGCTCTCTTGTCAGCTCTTCTCCAAAGATTTTCATCCGTACCACAACGTACTGCCGCCTCTTCTCAAAAGGCAAATCCTTTTCGTATGTGTCGCCAGTCAAGCCAATCGTTGTCACTTGTCCAATCTTCACACCTCTGAACCGAACGGCTGCCCCTGAATCTAAGCCAGTAACCGACTGCTTAATGTAGGTCTCTAAGTAAAAAGATTTCTTGAAGAACTTGCCTGAACCAAAGATCAAAATAACGGCGACTAACACTCCGATTGCAGCAAGCACGAATACGCCGAGACGAAAATAATTGGGATTAGAGTTATTGCTCATGCTACATCCTTGCTCATAATGCGATTGAAGAATTGATGGACCCGAGGATCGGAACTGGTGTCTCTTAATACTTTAGGATCACCCTCAGCAATAATGCCTTTGGCGCCCTTGTCTAGCATGATGACCTTATCAGCAATTGCATAAATACTTGCCAATTCATGAGATACGATCACAAAGGTAATACCTAAATTTTTTGATAAATCCATGATGGTGCTATCCAGATCAGCTGAAGTAATCGGATCCAGACCAGCTGAGGGCTCATCCAAAAATAAGATTTTAGGATCTAGTGCCATAGCCCGCGCAATGGCAGCCCTTTTTTGCATGCCCCCACTTATTTCACTAGGCATATAAGACTCATAAGGAAGTAAGCCCACTAAATCCAACTTACAGCGTGCCAATAGATTCATTTCGCTCTGACTAAGTTGGGTGTATTCCTGCATAAAGAGCGTCACGTTATCTAATAAGTTCATTGAACCAAATAGAGCGCCTTGCTGATACATCACGCCAAAGCTCGTCATAATTTTTTGACGATCTACACCTTGAGCCGCAGTAATATTTTGACCTTCAATAAACACATCTCCTGAAAGAGGCTCATAGAGACCAAATAGATTTTTCAGAAGACTCGATTTTCCGCAACCGGACCCACCTAAGATCACAAAAATTTCACCGTTATTAACAGTGAAGTTGAGATCCTTCATCAGCACATTAGATCCATATCCAACCGTGAGATTTTGCACGTCAATTGCGTAGGAGCTTGGATTGTCGATCGCCATTAGAAACCCGTCCTATAGGAGATAACAGCAAAGATGCCGTCTACCAACACAATCATCACAATGCTGCTAACCACAGCCTTAGTTGCAGAGATACCCACGGCCGCTGCACCTGTGCCGGTCTGCATTCCGCGTAAGCAACCTACTGCAGATACCACTACACCGAACAGCGTTGCTTTCACAAGGCCAGATGCGATATCTTCGATGCCAACCGCTGCAATCATGCCGTTGTAAAAATTAATAAACGGTATTCCATATGCCAGCATCGTCAACATCGATGCAAAGATACTCACAATATCTGCATACAAGGTGAGTATGGGCATGACCAAGATGCCTGCCAGCACACGCGGCACCACTAAAAATCGAATCGGACTTAATCCACCTGTGACCAGCGCATCCACTTCACTATTCACAGTCATGGTGCCAATCTCTGCAGCAAAAGCCGCCGAAGAACGACCAGCTAGAAGAATGGCCGTAATCAATGGCCCCATTTCACGGACAATGCCTAAGGCTGCTAGTGGACCTACAAAAGAGGTTGCCCCAAATTGCTTCATACCAATAGCCGCTTGGAAAGACAAAATGACACCAATGAGAAAGGAGACTAAACCGACAATAGGCAGAGCGGCAATGCCTGCTTGTACTGCGGCATTCACAAAATCGCCCCATCGCACCTCGCGTGGATGCATTACTGACCACACTAAATCTGCTGCAAGATGACCTGCAAAGGTAATTAAGCCTTTGGCATCTTCTAGTAAATTCCGCGTAGCCATGCCAGTGCTGACAATAAAGCTTCTTTGGGGCTTGACTACTGGGGTGGGAAATAAATTGCTAATCGGATCAAATTCTTTTAACAAAGGCTGATATCGAGCATCCAAGCCTGTCAGAGTAAAAGTACCGCCCACCTTTTGTTGTGCCTCTTGTACATCAATCAAGAAGGCAATCCCTGCGCCATCCAATGAAACGACCTGGGATGCATCGAATGTGAGTGTCTTGGCGCTGGCATTACCCTGCGCTAACCAGGCATTGTGTGAGCTCTGAACCTCTGTCCAAATACCACCGAGCGTGTATACGTTTACTGTTCCGCTTAAGAGAATTTTTGCGTTTGCAGCATCGACCGAACTCCAAACGGCTACGGGCGGAGTCTGACCTGCAGGAGTGGGTTGGGAGATGTCCATAATGAAACTATAAAGGGATCTGCAAAAGCAGTAAAAAAAGGCCTCAAAATGAAAGGGGCCCAGTTTTTAACTAGGCCCCAATATAAGGTGGTGCGGCTGGCAGGAATTGAACCCACGACCCCTTGGTTCGTAGCCAAGTACTCTATCCAGCTGAGCTACAGCCGCAACAGCCATAATTATGCCATGGAAGAGAAGAACTACATTACCCCGGCAGGCCATGAACGCATCAAAAAGGAGCTTCTGCAGCTCCTAAACCTTGACCGGCCTGAGGTTGTGAAGGTGGTTCATTGGGCGGCATCAAATGGCGATCGCTCCGAAAACGGGGACTATATCTATGGAAAAAAGCGCCTGCGGGAGATTGATCGCCGGATTCGCTTTTTAAACCAACGACTCGAATTTGCAGTAGTTGTCGATAATTTGGCTCGTAAATCTGGGGATGCCGATGCAGATCAAGTGTTTTTCGGTGCCACTGTTACTTATGCCCCGGTTACGGGATCTTCAGCTAGCAAGGAAACGACCATTACGATTGTGGGTGTGGATGAGGTCGATTTAGATCAAGGTCATGTGAGCTGGGTATCGCCGATTGCAAAGGCTTTAATCAAGGCAAGGCTTGGTGATTGCGTGAAGATTCAAACACCTACAGGTCCATCTGAAATCGAAATCTTAGATGTTCAATATCTTTGAATATTCAATCTAAATTGCTCTGGTACGAGTCACTCTCATCACATCAGGGTTTGCTCGCAGGCTTCGCATCACCTTGGATAAGTGGAGGCGGTCATATACCTGAATGGTAAAACGAATCGTGACTGAATCTTCCTTGTAGCGATCTTCCATTGACACATTCATGATGTTGGAATCAGCTGCAGTAACGCTGCTAGCGACGCGCGCTAACACTCCTTTGCCCTGCAGGGTGTCAATAGCTAAATCTACTTCAAACTCGCGATTTAACTCTTTACCCCACTCTACCTCTACCCACTTATCACTATCTTTGGAAAGCATACGCAAAGCCACTGGGCACTCATTCGAATGAACTTGCAAACCTTCGCCCTTACCGAGATAACCAATGATGCTATCCCCAGGAATCGGATGACAGCAGGTCTGAAAGCTAATGGAGTTACCTTCACGTCCATCAACCAAAATAGCCTGTCTTTGATGGTGCTGCATCTCCTGAGAAGGTGTTACCCAATCTCCAGCACCAAGACGCATTTGCTCAGATCCACCCTCATCATCAATCAGAATCTTCAAGCGAATAGCGAGCTCTTGGGGAGAGCGTCGACCTAAAGCGATATTGACACAAGCTTCCTCGCGATTTTTATCACCCGTCCAATGCAGCAGTTTTTCCCAAATCTCTGGGGTGATCAATGCGCCGTCTACCCCCTGCTGACGTAATGCATTGGCCAAGAGTCTCTCGCCTAACTGCAAGGATTCTGAATAATGCTTTGTCTTTAGGGAATGTCGAATGGAGGCTCTTGCCTTTCCAGTTCTCACAAAAGCTAGCCAGCCAGGATTGGGCTGTGAATTAGTCGATGTGACTACCTCAATAATGTCGCCATTCTTTAATTCGCTACGCAAGGGAAGCTGTAATCCATTGATCTTCACAGCTACACAAGAATTACCCAAATCACTATGAATCGAGTAAGCAAAGTCGAGAGCGGTAGCACCACGAGGTAATGCACGGATTTGGCCTTTAGGCGTAAAGACATAGACGGCATCTGGAAACAGATCAATCTTCACGTGCTCCAAGAACTCTTGGGAATCACCACTACTGTCCTGAATATCAATTAATGACTGCAGCCATTGATGAGCTCGGTTTTGAACTTCACTCATATCCGGTGATCCATCTTTGTATGCCCAATGTGCGGCGACACCAGCTTCTGCCACCGCATGCATCTCTGTAGTTCGTATCTGAAACTCCACAGGGACGCCCGATGGACCTAAAAGGGTTGTGTGGAGTGATTGATAACCATTGAGCTTAGGAATAGCAATGTAATCCTTAAACTTCCCAGGCATTGGTTTATATAAAGAATGCAAAATACCTAAGGCACGGTAGCACTCATCAATACTGTGAACCGTGACCCTAAAAGCATATACGTCTAATACTTGTGAAAAGCTTAACTGCTTAGAACGCATCTTGTTGTAGATACTAAAGAGGGTTTTTTCACGACCCCTGAGATCTACTTCTAAATTCGCTTTTGCAAAAGCCATCCGTGAGGCTTGCAAAATCTTTTCAACCATCTCTTTGCGATTACCGCGGGCCCTCTTTACTGCTCCTTCAATAACCCGAAAGCGCATCGGCATCGCAAACCGAAAACTCAGATCTTGCAAATCACGATAAATAATATTGAGTCCTAAGCGGTGTGCAATCGGAGCATAAATCTCGATCGTTTCTGCAGCCACTCTGCGACGCTTTTCCATCGGTACTGAATCTAGAGTGCGCATATTATGCGTACGGTCTGCTAGCTTCACTAAGATAACGCGTACATCCCTGGCCATCGCCATGAACATTTTACGAAAGCTCTCTGCTTGCGCTTCTGCATGACTCTGAAACTCTAATTTATCAAGCTTAGTAAGGCCCTCAACTAACTCAGCAACTTTATTACCAAACTTTGCAACTAGATCAGCTTTAGAGCATCCAGTATCTTCAATCACATCATGCAGTAAGGCCGCCATGATCGATGGTGCATCCAAGCGCCAGGTAGCACAGAGCTCTGCAACTGCTACTGGATGGGTAATATAGGGCTCGCCACTATGTCGATACTGACCCAAGTGAGCGGCATCAGAAAATTGAAATGCTTTTTTAATGAGCGTTATTTCTTCAGGCTTGAGATAACTCAATTTCGACAGCAAACCTTCAATCGAAACAACTTGATGTTTTAACGGTAAATTCGGGGCGGAGGTCGGTCCAAATAAATGACGACTTGATTGTGCCAATAAACTGGCTAAGATAGATTTCTGATTGGCTTGTGGTTCAGGATCCAAAAGCTCTGCTTGACTTGATACAACTGAGACCTCATTGGGCGAGGTCCCTCCAGCATATTCCGATGATTTGGGCGAACCTAAAGGGAGCTCCACACCGGAACTCCTTTTTTACAAAGGTACTTTGGTCAACATGTCACGGTCAGTCACACCAGCAGCCACTTCGCGCAAAGCAACTACTGTGGCTTTATCTCTAGACTCAACACGTGGGGAGTGACCCTGAACTAATTGGCGAGCGCGATAAGTCGCCGCTAATACCAATTCAAAACGATTTGGGATGGTTTTAAGGCAATCTTCTACAGTTATACGGGCCATGCTGAACTCACTTAATTTAGCTTCAATACCTATAGGATAACTGATTAGACCCCAAGACGCTTCAAAAGCGCTGGGTTTCGGGCCATGCTAGGGCCTGAGCGAAGCCTGCTAGCAGCCAATATGTGTTTTAAGTCTGCCAAGGCCTGCTCAAAGGAGTCGTTAACCACAATAAAGTCGGCCTCGTGAGCATGCCCAAGCTCAATATGGGCAGCAGCTAAGCGGCGCTCAATTGTGGCTTCGTCATCCTGTCCCCGTTTACGCAAACGCTCTTCAAGCGCCTCTATTGATGGGGGGAAAATGAAGATCCACTGCACGGATGGAATCAGTTTACGAATCTGCTGAGCACCCTGCCAGTCTATCTCTAGCATGACATCACTTCCAGATTGCATCTGGGATTCAATCCAGGGTTTAGAGGTGCCATAAAAATGGCCATGTACTTCTGCCCACTCTAGGAAATGGCCATCATCTTTTTCCCGCAGGAAATCATCTTTCGTAATAAAGCGGTAATCTTTTCCATCTACTTCACCAGGTCTTGGTGCGCGAGTGGTGCTTGAAAGTGATAGCTTCAAACCAGCATCGTCCTGTAACAAAGCATTCACTAGCGAAGATTTTCCAGCGCCGGAAGGCGCCACAATCATCAGCATGCTGCCTTGGTAGGAGGGATTGGAAATTGAATTAGTCATTAGACAATTGTAAGGATTACTCTAAATTTTGAACTTGTTCACGCATTTGCTCAATCAGAAGTTTTAGCTCTAAAGCAGATTGAGTGCATTCTTCGGAGACAGACTTAGAACTTAGTGTATTAGCTTCACGATTAAGCTCCTGCATCAAAAAATCTAGGCGCTTACCCACAGGCCCATTACCAGCAAGCGCTTTATCTACTGCCTGCAAATGGGTTTTTAGTCTGGCGAACTCTTCTGCTACGTCGATTCTGACAGCATAGAGTACAACTTCCTGACGGATTCTTTCCATCAGCTCTGGACCACCTTTGGACTGTTCTTGTGCTGCCAAAGCTTCTGATAAGCGCTCAGTTAACTTCTCTTGATATTGGGTGACATAGAGCGGGACTTTGGGTTCGATGACAGCAACAATCTCACGCATCTTACTAGTGATGTTCGTCAATACACCAACCAAAGCTTTACCTTCGGAGTGACGGCTCTCTAATAAAGAACTTAATGCGGCTCGTGCTGCCTCGATCGTTGCTGCAATCCACCCTTCTTCTTCGCCACGTGGCTCAGACACGACTCCCGGCCAGCGCAAGATATCGGAGATCCCTAGCTCAGCTGCTTTCGGAAAGGCTTCCTGGGCTTTTTCTTGAAGGGTATATAAAGCATCGAGACGATCTTTATTTAAGGCGCCTAATACATGCGGATTGGCTTTGCTATTTGATGCAGATCCTGCGTTCACACGCCAAGCTGCTCTGAACTCCACTTTTCCGCGAGACAGCTCTTGAGTCGCCATTTCTCGAAGAGTCGGTTCTGCACCCCTACACTCGTCCGGAAGACGAAAGCCTAAATCCAAGAAGCGGCTATTGACAGCCCGACATTCCACCTGCAGATCAGCAACCACACCCCCTCCTAGGGAGACTTGGCGGGAAGCGCTGCCATAACCAGTCATGCTCGATATCATAGGAACATTGTAGATTGATAGCTAAACCATAGGACCAAATTTCATGAGCAACACAAACCCAGTCAATATGAGCCGCCCTAGCGGCCGTAATCCTACAGAATTAAGGCCTGTGAGTATTTCCAGAGCGTTTACCAAGCATGCCGAGGGGTCGGTGCTGATTGCCTTTGGTGATACCAAGGTTCTTTGTACCGCCAGCATCCTAGAAAAAGTGCCGCCCCATAAAAAAGGCTCAGGTGAAGGCTGGGTTACCGCCGAGTACGGCATGCTACCCCGCTCTACCCATACCCGCAGTGATCGTGAAGCTGCCCGCGGCAAACAATCAGGACGTACCCAAGAAATTCAGCGTTTAATTGGTCGTGCGATGCGCAGTGTCTTTGATCTAAAAATACTCGGCGAGCGCACCATTCACTTAGATTGCGATGTTCTGCAAGCCGATGGTGGCACACGAACTGCGTCGATTACTGGCGCTTACGTTGCTGCCAGAGATGCGGTCAATCAACTGCTCAAAAGCGGTGCACTCACAAAAGATCCCATTATCGATAGCGTTGCAGCAATATCCGTTGGTATTTATCAAGGCACTCCTGTCCTAGATTTGGATTACCCTGAAGACTCTTCTTGCGATACCGATATGAATGTAGTCATGACCGGCAAAGGTGGCATGATTGAAGTACAAGGTACAGCTGAAGGGGCAACCTTCTCTAGAGCGGAACTGGGTGCCCTCTTGGATCTAGCAGAGCAAGGAATTCGTGAGTTGACCCATATGCAAATCCAGTCCTTAAAATAATCAGTAAAGTATGCAAAAACTGGTCTTAGCCTCCAATAACGCTGGCAAGTTGCGAGAGTTTCAAGCGCTATTGGCGCCAATGAATTTTGAAGTCATTCCTCAGGGGCAATTAGGTATTCCAGCCAGCGAAGAGCCTTATGACACGTTTGTAGAGAACGCCTTAGTTAAAGCGCGTCATGCAAGTAAAGCCAGCGGTATGCCTGCACTTGCGGATGATTCGGGAATCTGTGTCAACGCATTAGGAGGACAACCAGGTGTTTACTCAGCCCGCTATGCTGGTGAACCTGCCGATGATGCTGCTAATAATCAAAAGTTAATTGCCGCTCTCAGTCATATGGAAGATCGCGCGGCGCATTATGTCTGCGCTCTAGTCATGGTGCAACACGCGAATGATCCTGAACCACTTATTGTGCAAACCCGCTGGCACGGCTTATTTCAAGATGAAGCAGTTGGTTTAAATGGTTTTGGATATGACCCCCATTTTTTCTTACCTGATCTCAATCTCACTGCGGCACAACTTGCCCCTGAGCAAAAGAATCGTATTAGTCATCGCGGTCAAGCCTTAAGAGAATTAATTTCTCAACTACAAGATCGAATCAAGTAATGGCGATCAGCAGTAATACCAACAAAATTGCCTTAACAGCACTCCCACCTCTGTCGCTGTATATCCATTTTCCTTGGTGCGAAAAGAAATGTCCTTACTGTGATTTCAACTCTCACCAAATAAAAGAAGGTGCAGGCGCTGTATCGGGTTTTGATGAAGAGCGTTATATCAATGCATTGATAGCCGATCTAGAGACTGAACTACCCCGTACTTGGGGAAGACAGGTTCACAGCATTTTTATTGGTGGTGGTACGCCTAGTTTGCTCTCCGCACAAGGCATGGATAAGTTACTTTCAGCCATTCGTGCGCGCATTCACTTAGAGCCCGATGCGGAAATCACGATGGAAGCTAATCCTGGTTCTGTAGAGACTGAAAAATTTGCTGGTTTTGCTAAAGCCGGAATTAATCGGGTCTCTTTGGGCATTCAAAGTTTTCAAGATGCCCAACTCAAAGCCTTAGGACGTATTCACAATGGTGAAGAAGCAAAGCGTGCAATTGGAATCGCTTTGCAACATTTCAAGTCAGTGAACCTAGATCTAATGTATGGCCTTCCCATGCAAACTTTGGATGACGCCAAAAAGGATATTGAAACTGCGCTGTCATTCAAGACGCCTCATTTATCGCTCTATAACCTCACCTTAGAGCCCAATACGTACTTTGCCAATTTTCCACCGAAGTTGCCTAGCGAAGATGTCGTGGATGCCATTTTTGAACAAAGCCTCGATCTACTGACTAAGGCCGGCTTTCAGCGTTATGAAGTATCTGCTTACGCCAAGCCAGGAATGGAGTGCAATCATAATTTAAATTACTGGCGCTTTGGTGATTACATCGGTATTGGCGCTGGCGCTCATGGAAAAATTTCTTTCCCGGACAAAGTTACCCGTCAAGTTCGCGAACGCCATCCCGAGACCTATATGCAGGCCATTGAACAAAATGGCAATGCCTTAATTGAGTCAAAAGAAATTTCTGCGGCCGACCTTCCTTTTGAATTTATGCTCAACACCTTGAGGCTAACGGATGGTGTCGCTACCAATACCTTCTCTGAACGAACGGGACTTCCGCTGAGTACGATTAGCAAAGGATTAGATGAGGCGAGCAAAAAGGGTTTACTTGATTCAGACCCAACCGTTCTGAAAGGAACCCCTCAGGGTTTACGGTATCTGAATAATCTTCAAGAGCTATTTTTAAATTAACTTATTTCCCTGTCCATCTTGGAGCAATGCCACTTAAAAAAGATGCAACGCCATGCTTAAAGTCAGCGCTCGCATAGGTCTCACTGATTAAATCCTGACAATCAGCCGCTTGATTGGCAATCTGTCTTGCCAACATCAGCTTTGTAGATTTTTGAGTTAAGGGTGCTAGTGAAGCAAGACGCTCGGCCAGGGTATCAATTTCTTGATCAAGATCTTGGGGTTCACAAATCTTTAGTAAATAACCTTGCTTTAATAGTTCAGAAGCTGAAATCATTTCTGCCAGTAACAACATCCGCTTTACTAATGGGACACCCAAATGACTCACTAGCCACGCTAGATTATTGGCTGATAGGCAATTGCCCAGTGTTTTGGCAATCGGAACACCAAAGCGCGCATCAGGGGTTGCAATCCGAAAGTCGCAACAGCTAGCGATCGCCAAACCACCGCCTACAGCCATACCTTCAATGACGGCAATAGTTGGGATCGGCAGCATCGCCAAAGGAGTCAGATACTGATCAATTCTCTCTTCATACTCAATTCCATCTTGCCCACCTTGAAAATCTGCGAACTGAGCAATATCACTACCTGCTACAAAAGACTTTCCCCCAGCCCCGCGCAATACTAGAACCCGAATGTGGGATTGCTTGGCTATCTCAATACAAATTGACTGCAGGGTTTGATACATCCCCACAGTCATCGCATTTCGAGCAGCTACATGGTCAAAGTGAATGTAGGCAATATTGCCGCGTAATTCGTAAACGACCTGTGCAATATTGCCTTCTTTATCTGTAGAGCTCATTAATGCAAACTCACTCAGCCTTAATATTTAAACTCTTCACTAAGCGTTGATATTTAGCAAGCTCACCCGCCAAAAAGAGACTAAATGCTGCAGGAGTTGCAGGTCCTTCAGGTTGAAGCCCTTGAGAATCAAGTGTCTTCTTAATTTCAGGATCATTCATTGCCGCCTTAACTGCTTGATCAATTTTAGTCACCACTGCAGGATCCATGTTCTTAGGCCCCATTACCGAATACCAATTAGTTACATCAAACCCAACAATACCTACTTCATTAAATGTGGGCACATTTGGCAACAGGGACAAGCGTTTGGGCGTAGAGATTGCCAAAGCCTTAAGACTGCCTTGACGAATTTGCTGTAGATTGGGTGGCAAAGTATCAAAGTTCATCGTAATTTGACCGCCGAGTAAATCGATGATGGCCTGACCACTTCCTTTGTAAGGAACGTGATTCATTGAAATGCCTGCTATGTTTGAAAATAAGGCGCCTGCTAAATGTTGCGTACTACCAATACCGGATGAGCCATACGTCATTTGACCTGGGTTTGATTTAGCAAGAGAAATTAATTGGGCAACGGTATTAACAGGCAGTGAGGATTTCACTACTAAAACGTTAGGAACATATCCTAAATAGGTAATGGGAGTGAAATCGGTCGCTGGGTTATAGGGAACATTTGTTAGAACATATGGAGATATAGCATTCGAATTAGAATGCCCCATCAAAAGGGTATATCCATCTGGATTGGATTTCGCTACTAAGTCTGCACCGATTGTGCCGGCAGCACCTGATCTATTTTCAATCACAATACTTTGCCCCAGAATTTCACTCATTTTGGGAGCAATCGCACGCGCCACAATATCAGTACCGCCGCCTGGTGCAAAACCGACAATTAAGCGAATCGGTTTATTGGGATAATTAGACTGTGCAAGTGCAAATAAAGGGGTAGCGCCAATTACGAGCGCTAAAAAAATACGGACCGCTAACTTTGGTGCAGTAAGCAACATAAAGTCTCCATTTTGTTTTAATTGTGTTTGATACTATTAGAAAAACATTCTAAACATATATAAACCATTGAGACAATGACGAAAACACCTATAAATGAGACAAAAAAGCCATTACCCCTTACTGGAGTGCGAGTATTAGATGTAAGTCAGGTGATGGCTGGTCCCTATTGCAGCATGTTGCTTGCTGACCTCGGCGCAGATGTCATCAAGGTAGAGCCTCCCGGCACAGGAGATCAAACTCGTGGAGCAATGGGATTCAAGATGAAAGGCTCTGACAGCATGGGCTTTCTCAATATGAATCGCAATAAACGCAGCATTACCCTCAATCTCAAAACGGAAGCAGGCAAACAGGTCTTTCTAGATCTTGTAAAAACTGCCGATATTTTGGTAGAAAATTATCGTCCTGGTGTCATGAAAAAACTGGGTATTGATTATTCGGCCTTAAAGACCATTAATCCAGGCTTGGTCTATGCGAGTATTTCCGGTTTTGGGCAAACCGGTCCTTGGGCAGATCGTCCTGGTTTTGATTTAATGGCTCAAGCCATGTCAGGCGTCATGAGTGTGACAGGCTATCCAGATGGACCCCCCGTAAAGGCTGGAGTGCCAGTAGCCGACATTGGTTGCGCACTATTTGCGACCTATGGCATCTTATCTGCCTACATTGGAAAAACCAAATCGGGTGAAGGTCAATTTATTGATGCCTGTCTATTTGATTCTGCGTTGGCGTTTTCAATTTGGGATACAGCGCAATACTGGGGTACAGGAGTTGAGCCATATAAGCTTGGTACTGCAAACCATATGAGTGCACCCTACCAAGCAATGAAATCTGCTGACGGGTATTTTGTCATGGGAGCAACCAATCAAAAACTATGGAAACAGCTTTGTGAGTCTATTCATCGTCCAGAATTATTTGAGGATTCCCGTTTTAAAACCAATCCATTGCGATTAGCCAATAGATTAGAGTTGGCCACTGAATTAGAGAAAACATTCGTTCAAAAAGATAGTGATGAATGGGTCAATCTCTTACTGGCTGCAGGCATTCCTGCAGGACCTATTAATACTTATCCCCAAGCATTCAACAGTGATCATGGCCAACATCGAAATATGCGGATGGAAATCGATCATCCCATTGAAGGTAAAGTTCCCAATATTGGATTTGCCGTAAAAATGAATGGCACCCCTCAACAGGTTCGCAGGCACCCCCCTTTATTGGGTGAACATAACGACGAAATCTTGTCGGAGCTGGGTATTAGCACTGAAGCTCTAGAGAACCTTAAAGCTGGCGGAGCATTTACTGCCTAATAAGCATCTTGCTCTTATGAAGCGATTTTTAGTTAGTCTCGTTTGGAAACGGTAAGAGTAAGGTAAATTGAGCTCCGCCTGTAAGACGAGCTTGATACCAAATTTTTCCACCGTGGCGCATTACGATGTGCTTGCAAAGCCACAACCCTAAACCCATCCCCTTATTGCGATCAGTAGAAAGCAGTTCAAACAGATGGATTTGTGCACCTGGCGAGAGTCCGGGACCACTGTCCTCCACTGAGATTTCTACGCCTTCTTTAACATAGCGCCCCGATATAGTGATGATCTTTTCTTGAATATGTTCTGAACTCAGTGCTTGGATGGCATTGTTGATTAAATTGAGCATCACTTGTTGTATTTCACTGCGATTAACGCGTAGCATTAATTTGTCTTCTAGATTTAAGCTAATCTGAATAGACCTCGACTTGAGCTCTGGACGCACAATACTTATTACTGAGTCTATTAATTCAGCAAAATCGACACTTTCAGCTGTTAATTTCTCATCCGCAAAGATAGATCTTAACGATCGAATAATAGTTGCGGCACGCTGGTTATCCAGCAACAAAACATCCAGAATTTCTTTTTGAACCAAAGGATTAATGTCACCATCAGCCAATTTCTTTTGCAAAAACTGAATATTCAGTTGCGATGCGCCAAGAGGTTGATTTAACTCATGTGCGATGGAGGCAGACAAGGCACCTGT
>CANIMS010000005.1 GCA_947468785.1 Betaproteobacteria bacterium | reverse complement strand
TCATGAAATAGTCAAAGAGCTTGAAGATTCAAAAATTTATTCTAGGCCAGTGGTAACGCAGATTGATGCGGCCCCCACTATCTATCCGGCAGAAGAGTATCACCAGAATTATTTCCAGCAGCATCCTAATCAAGGCTACTGTATGGCAGTCGTCGCGCCTAAATTAGCAAAATTTAGGGCGAAATTTAAAGCGCTGATTGCTCCCAATTACGCTTAGGGTGCTAAGCGCCCGATCTTCCAGCTAGATCCTTCTAGCTTGTAGTGAATGCGGTCATGAAGTCTAGAAGGGCGCCCCTGCCAGAACTCTATTTCAGTTGGCTGTAGGCAATATCCACCCCAGTGTTCAGGGCGCGGTGGTGAGTCACCAAATTCTGCTTTGAATCGCTTTTCAGCATCCTCTAAAAATTCACGGTTAGGAATGGCAGAGCTTTGAGGGGAAGCCCAAGCACCTATTCTGGAGGCAGCGGGACGGGAATGAAAATACTCGTCACTATCAGCTGGGCTGACACGTTCCACCAGACCTTTAATACGTACTTGACGCTCTAACTCATGCCAATGAAACAAAAGGGCGGCCTGGGGGCGAATAGTCAATTCACGACCTTTTTGACTCTCGTAATTCGTAAAGAAGGTAAAGCCGCTCTGGTCAGCGCCTTTTAGTAAGACAATACGTGCTGATGGATTTCCAGCTTGGTCGGCAGTTGCTAAAGTCATGGAATTGGGTTCAGGACACTGTGCTTTTACGGCTTGGTCAAACCAGAGTTGAAAGAGTGGCAGTGGATGATGGGGAACCTCAGTTTCAGAAAGCTGACCAAAGGTATAGTTTTTACGAAGTTGTGCAATGGAATCCATTTGTTCAGTATAAAGAGAAGCTATGGCAGAAGACAAGGTTGAAGACAGTTTAGAAAGTCGGCGTTTCGGAGGCGTTTCCAGGCTCTATGGTCCGGAATTGCGTGCACGCTTTCAGCACGCTACCGTAGTCGTTGCTGGCTTGGGTGGGGTTGGGTCGTGGGCAGCCGAAGCTTTGGCTCGGACAGGTATTGGACACTTAATATTGGTAGATTTTGATCACATCGCCGAGAGTAATACCAATCGTCAAATACATGCCTTAGAGGGGCAGTATGGCAAAGCCAAAGTTCAAGCGATGGGTGATCGTATTCGACAAATTAATCCGGAAATTGAATTAACAATCTGTGATGAATTTTTAGAGCCAGCTAATCTTGATGTAGTAATCCCCGAAAATGCATTTGTATTAGATGCCACTGATTCGGTCCAGACCAAAATAGCATTAGTTATTTGGGCTACTCAAAATCATCGGGCTTTAGTGATGTGCGGTGCTGCAGGTGGTAAGACCGATCCCACCTCAGTACGTTGCGATGATCTTTCGCGAACTGAGCAAGATGCGTTGTTGGCAAAGGTTCGTCAGGGTCTTAGGCAAGATCATGGTTTCTCTAGAAATCTGAAAAAGAAAATGGGAGTCCGTGCGATCTACTCTCATGAACCACGTGCTGGGGCTGCTAGTGGCGGCTTGGCTTGTTCTGGATATGGCTCTACTGTGATGGTTACGGCTGCATGTGGCTTAGCGGCTGCGGCAGAGGTATTAAATCTGATCGCCCTTCAGTCTTAGATCCTCATTCATAAAGAATTGATGATAAATCCTTAAGGGGAATCCCTGTAGGAAATTACGGATTCTTTTGCCATCAAGTTCAAAATACTTTTTCAATTCAGCCCTTGTGAATAGGATTGATCCAATTTTCAGAGTGTACTTTTGATTAATTAATTACTTTAGTTATTTTTATGCTCTAGTGCTTACGCAAACTCCTCCCTAGACTTTGCCTCGTTGGTAACTCGCCAATGACAAATCGAAAGGAGGTCTCTTTTGCAGACTGAACATACTGGCTTAAAACGCCATCTCAAAGTACGACACATTCGTTTGATGGCTTTAGGCTCAACGATTGGTGTTGGATTATTTTTAGGATCAGCAAGTGCCATCAAAATCGCTGGGCCCTCGATTCTCTTGGGATATTTATTAGCGGGGATTGTTGCCTTCATTGTTCTGAGGGCCTTAGGTGAAATGGCGGTACATGAGCCAGTAGCAGGCTCATTTGCAGCGTATGCCAATACGTATGTAGGACCACTTGCGGGGTATATGGTCGGGTGGGGTTATTGGACCTATTGGATTGTGGTGGGCATTGCAGAGGTGACTGCGGTGGGAATTTATATGGGCATTTGGTTCCCAGAATCCCCACAGTGGGCTTGGGCGCTCTCATCAATCGTCCTTATGGGCTTAATTAATCTCATAGCAGTCAAAGTTTTTGGTGAATTTGAGTTTTGGTTTGCCTTAATTAAGGTTGTAGCTATTGTTGCCATGATTGCTTTAGGTGGTTCTGTCATCCTCTTTGGTTTTACCAACAATTGGCAGCCAATTGGTTTAAGTAATTTATGGCAACACGGAGGCTTTTTTCCAAACGGTATTAGCGGTATGTTGCTTTCATTGCAAATGGTCTTATTTGCTTATGTTGGCATTGAGATGATTGGTCTTTCTGCTGGCGAAGCTGAGAACCCACGCAAAACGATTCCAATGGCGATCGATTCTTTGGCCTGGCGCATCTTGATTTTTTATATGGGCGCCATTTTGGTCATTCTCGCCATCTTTCCATGGAACGAAGTAGGGCAGCAGGGCAGTCCTTTTGTGGTGATGTTTGAGCGGATTGGCTTGAGAGAGGCTGCAGGACTGATTAATTTCGTCGTGATTACAGCAGCATTGTCATCTTGTAATGCTGGGATCTTTAGTGGAGGCCGCCTCTTGTATGCACTTTCAGTGAATGGCTATGCTCCCACATCCTTTGCAACTTTATCTAAATATGGCGTGCCCCATCGCGCAGTAATAGCAACCGTTGCAGTGTGCATGACCGGTGTTGTACTCAATTACTTTGTTCCTGATAAAGCCTTTCATTACATCATGGCTGCCGTTACTTTCGTCGGGCTAATGGTTTGGATAGCCATTCTATTTACGCAGATGAAATTTCGTCGTTCATTAACGAAGGCTCAAGTAGCAGAACTCAGCTATCGAACCCCTTGGTGGCCCTATTCCTCATGGTTTGCTTTGGCATTTATTGCCTTAGTAGTGGCATTAATGGGCTTTCATGAGGATGCACGAATAGCGCTGGTTTTAGGTCCGTGTTTATTAGGCCTTTATTTAGCGATGTTTTATGCAGTGGGATTGCAGCACAAAACAAAAAGTAATCATCAATTTAAATAATAGGAGATCAACATGATTATTGGTGTACCTCAAGAAGTAAAAAATAATGAGTTTCGTGTGGGCTTAACTCCAGGTAATGTCAGTGGACTGTGTAGGCAGGGACATTCTGTATTAGTGCAGCGCGGAGCAGGTGAGCAAATTGGATTGAGTGATGAATCGTATCGAATTGCGGGCGCTACTTTAGTGAATAGTGCTGCTGAGGTATTTCATAAGGCGGAGATGATTGTCAAAGTCAAAGAGCCTCAGTCACAGGAGTGCGCAATGTTAAGGGAAGATCAAATCCTATTTACTTATCTGCATTTAGCTCCAGATCCAAAGCAGACAAAAGCTTTGCTAGATTCAGGTGCAACCTGTATTGCCTACGAAACAGTGACTTCTATCAATGGTGCCTTGCCTTTGCTTGCGCCAATGAGTGAAGTTGCTGGTCGAATGTCGGTTCAGGCAGCTGCATCCCATTTGGAAAAGACTAATGGCGGTCTCGGAGTCCTCATGGCCGGTGTACCAGGAGTCTCACCAGCAAAGATTGTGATTCTAGGCGGCGGTGTAGTGGGGCGAAATGCTCTACAAATGGCAGTCGGTCTGGGTGCTGATGTATGTATCTTTGATCGCGATATCGAGCGTTTACGACAAATCGATTTGCTCTACGGAAACCGTGTCAGAACTTTTTACTCTGATAGCTTAATGATTGAGCAAGAGGTCTATGAGGCAGACGTCGTGATTGGCGCAGTACTTTTGCCCGGAGCTGCAGCGCCTAAATTAGTAAGCCGTGAAATGGTTAAAAAAATGAAAGCAGGGGCTGTAGTGGTCGATGTGGCAATTGATCAAGGTGGTTGCTTTGAAAGCTCGAAGCCGACCACCCATGCTGACCCTACCTTTTTGCTGGATGGAGTGATTCACTACTGCGTAGCAAATATGCCCGGTGCAGTAGCGAGGACTTCTACATTTGCCTTAACCAATGCAACCTACCCATTTGTAGAGGCTTTAGCGAACCGAGGAGTCATGAAGGCTTTATCGATTGATTTGCATTTACGTAATGGCTTAAATGTTCATAAAGGTGTTCTCACTTCCTCGCCAGTGGCGCAGGCACAAAATTTAGACTATACGTTGGCAGAGGAGTTTTTTGCCCTTTAAAGAAAACATCGCTGTAAAAACTAAAAGACGGACATCTTGAGGTGTCCGTCTTTTTACTTTAACGAGACAGATATGTGGCCTAATAGAAGGGAATTATTGGATATCAATTAGGACTCATGGACTATTCCGCTTTATTCCTCTCCACAGGTGTTGTTGCTTTAGCTGAAATGGGAGATAAGACACAGCTCTTATCTTTAATGTTGGCGGCACGATACCCAAAACAAGCGCTCGCCATTATTGCGGGCATCTTTATTGCCACGCTTGCAAATCATGCATGCGCTGCCTTGCTTGGTCATTGGTTAACTACTCTGCTATCGCCGGATGTGATGCGTTGGATTTTGGGATTGAGCTTCTTAGGAATTGGTTTATGGTTATTGGTGCCAGATCATATAGATGACGCAGCGGGCACTAAAGTGGCTGATAGAGCCTTCCAAGTCTTTTTGCTGACTGTTGGACTATTCTTTTTGGCTGAGATGGGGGATAAGACCCAAATTGCAACGATTGCATTGGGCGCACGTTATCCAGATGCCCTCTCGGTGACCTTAGGCACTACATTGGGGATGATGTTGGCAAATGCCCCAGCAGTTTGGATCGGTCAAAAATTTACCAAACGGATGCCCATTAAATGGGTGCATGCCATCGCTGCGGCTACTTTTATCGGAATTGGTATAGCAACTCTAGTCTGGTTTTAGGGAATCTGACGCTTTACTAGGCAAGACTTAAAATAAGAGTATGAAAACTGATCTACCACAGAGCTTTCGTAGGCTCGAATATATTCCCCCTGTTTACACTTTTGATCGAGTCGAACTTGATATTGCTTTAGATCCTGCTCGTACGATTATAAAAAGTCGTATTGAAGTAATGCCCGGAAAAGGCTTTAAGTCTGGCGCCCCCTTAGTTCTGGTTGGCCAAGAACTGGAATTTGTTAGCCTGCGCATTAACGGTGAGGCACACCGTCAATTTGAGTTAACTCCAGAAACGCTCACTATTCTCGCTTTACCGAATGAAGGTAAAGAGAAATTCATTGTAGAAATTATCTGCGTTTGCATTCCTGAGAAAAATACTTCCTTAATGGGTCTATATGTTTCCAATGGAAACTTCTTCACTCAATGCGAGGCAGAGGGCTTTAGAAAAATTACCTATTTCTTAGATCGCCCCGATGTGATGGCGAAATACCAAGTGACCTTACGCGCGCGGGAGGTCGAATGCCCAGTATTGCTATCGAACGGTAATTTATTGAGAACAGAAAAGTTACCCAATGGTTGGCATAGTGCAACTTGGGAAGATCCATTTCCAAAGCCATCCTATTTATTTGCTTTGGTGGCGGGTAAGTTGGAGTGTATTGAAGAAACGATTACCAGCATTAGTGGGGCTAAGAAGCTCTTGCAGATCTGGGTTGAGCCGCACGATCTTCCGAAAACGCAACATGCAATGGATTCTTTAATTGCATCGATTTATTGGGACGAGAAGCGTTTCGGTTTGGAATTGGATCTTGAGCGCTTCATGATCGTTGCTGTGAGTGATTTCAATATGGGCGCAATGGAGAATAAGGGCTTAAACATCTTTAATACCAAATTTGTCTTAGCCCAGCCTGAAACCGCAACTGACGCAGACTTTGCCAATATTGAGAGCGTAGTAGCTCATGAGTATTTTCATAATTGGACTGGAAATCGAGTGACCTGTCAGGATTGGTTTCAGTTATCCCTAAAAGAAGGTCTTACTGTCTTTCGAGATCAGGAGTTTTCGGCTGATCAAATGGGAAGTGAATCTGGTAGAGCAGTAAAACGAATTGAAGATGTAAGGTTATTGCGTCAATTGCAGTTTCCTGAAGATGCTGGACCAATGGCGCATCCAATCCGACCTAATGAATATCAAGAGATTAATAATTTTTATACCGTCACGGTTTATGAAAAAGGTTCAGAAGTAGTACGGATGTATCAAACCCTTTTGGGCAGAGATGGTTTCCGTAAGGGGATGGATCTCTATTTCAAGCGTCACGACGGGCAGGCGGTAACCTGTGATGACTTCTTGGCTGCTATGGCTGATGCAAATGGAAAAGATCTCAGTCAATTCCAAAATTGGTATAGCCAAGCTGGGACTCCTAGAGTCAAAGTTGAAGAACGATATGACGCAGAGAAAAAACAATTTCATCTGACCTTGACGCAAAGTTGTGCCCCAAGTCCTGGCCAAGCAGAAAAAAACGCTTTTCATATTCCATTGAAAATGCGTTTGCTCACACCTACCAATGACCAGCCAGAAATTTTGCTAGAGCTGACTCAAAGAACACAATCGTGGACCTTTGATGGAATTTCACAGCGCCCTGTTTTGTCAATTAATCGAGATTTTTCAGCGCCAATACAGCTAGATTTTCAACAAAGTGAGGCTGATCTTTTAACCTTGTTCTCAGGTGATGATGATCCTTTTAATCGCTGGGAGGCTGGCCAAAAATTGGCTATGCAAATGATTCTGAATCATCGCTTGCCAGATGAACAGTTAATTGGAGCCTATCGTAATCTCTTACTTGATCCTGATTTGGATCCTGCGTTTAAAGAACTTGCATTAACGCTTCCTGCTGAAACCTATCTTTATGAGCAGTGCAGTAGCGTAGATCCCCAAGCAATTTTTACTGCACGGCGCGCATTTCGTAGAGAACTAGCAAAGCAATTACAGTTGGAGTGGGCTGCTTTGTATCAACAGATGCAGACTCCAGGACCTTTCAAGCCTGACGCAGTCAGTGCTGGCAAACGGGCACTTAAGAATCTCTC
Source organism: Betaproteobacteria bacterium (assembly GCA_947468785.1). Classification (GTDB taxonomy): domain Bacteria; phylum Pseudomonadota; class Gammaproteobacteria; order Burkholderiales; family Burkholderiaceae; genus Polynucleobacter. The sequence goes on along the minus strand of CANIMS010000005.1, from coordinate 12,130 downwards.
TTTGAGTATGTTGCTAGAAGCGGATGTAGCAATTTGGGCGCCAATGGCGTTGAATCAATATCGAGTTGCAGACAATATGACGGATCGCTACGCAGCGCTCTCTGCATTAGTGATTCATGGGGCTAAATTGGCAAATGAATGCTTAACGGATTTCTTCAGCCGCTTTGTCAATGATGCATTGGTGATCGATAAATGGTTTGCTTTGCAATCAGGTCGTCCGCCAGTCGATGGCCAAGAGACTACATTGAATAACGTAAAGCGTTTACGTGAGCATGCTGCATTTAAGATGAACAATCCAAATCGAGTACGTAGCGTGATCCATGCATTTTGTTCAAACAATCCAGCCAGTTTTCATCAGCCAGATGGCAGTGGCTACGAATTTTGGGCCGACAGTGTGCTTGCCTTGGACCCGATTAACCCTCAGGTTGCAGCCCGTTTAGCTAGGGCACTAGATCGCTGGCGTTTGTTTGCCCAGCCCTATCAAAATCAGATGAAAGCTGCATTGGAGAGGGTTTTGGCATCTCAGACCCTTTCGCCAGATGTGCGTGAAGTGGTAGGCAAGGCACTGGAAAACTAGTGTCTTTTTAGAACAGGGCAAAATAGAGCCTATAGATTGTTTCAGCATCCAAAACGGAGAGTGCGCTGTGTCCTCAAGTAATAACACCAATTTCAAGCAGTACCTCAATACGGCCAAGCCTAAGGGCGCGAAGGTCCCTGAAGGTCTTCAAGATCTTCTAGTTGCCGTGGTTAATACCTGTTCAACATTGAGTCATGAGGTAGCGCACGGCGCATTAATTGGTTTATTGGGATCAGCGGGAACCGGTAACGTTCAGGGAGAAGTTCAGCAAAAGCTGGACATCATCGCGAATGATTTATTGATTGAAGGAGTGCAGGCTTGTAAATCACTTGCAGGCCTAGCGTCTGAAGAAATGGAATTGCCACTACCAGTTCAAGGGACGGGCGATTACTTGCTCTTATTTGATCCGCTCGATGGTTCCTCCAATATTGATGTGAATGTATCCATTGGCACGATTTTTTCTGTGCTGCAAAAGCAGGATCCAAAAGCGCCATTACAAACAAGTGATTTTTTACTATCAGGGCGTCATCAAGTAGCCGCAGGTTATGTGGTTTACGGCCCCCAAACTACGATGGCTTTAACTTTGGGTGATGGCGTGGTGATGTTTACCTTGAACAAAGTGACCGGAGAGTTTTTGCTGATTAAGGATGCCGTTACGATTGCACATTCCACTAAAGAATTTTCGATCAATATGTCCAATATGCGGCATTGGGCTGACCCAGTACGTCGTTATGTAGAGGAATGTTTAGCAGGCACGAGTGGTGCCCGCGACAAGGATTTCAATATGCGTTGGATTGCTTCGATGGTGGCAGATGTTCATCGCGTGCTCTCTCGGGGTGGTGTCTTTATGTACCCATGGGACCAACGTGAACCTCATAAGCCAGGCAAGTTGCGCTTGATGTATGAGGCTAACCCTATGAGCTTCTTAGTCGAACAAGCTGGGGGTGCATCAACTAATGGTACTCAATTGATTATGGATCTTCAGCCAACTGATTTACATGAGCGGGTATCGGTGATGTTAGGTTCCAAAGAAGAAATCGATCGTCTGCAGCATTACCATGCTTAACTAGATATCTTTAGGAAAGAAATAAAAAACCCAATCACTCGATTGGGTTTTTCTATATTGAGGCAAGTAATTTACTAGGGTCTTACTTGCTGTTTAAGATAGGCAAGGGATTCTTCTACTTGGTCAATCAAAATAAGACAGATATCACCCGCTGAAAGATCATTTAAGGCAGTATCAATGGCAGTAAATTCACCATGAATTTCTTTGATGTTCTTTGCTTTAGTTGTCCCAACCAAGCCTTCTTGCAGGAGTTTTAATACTTCGCCATCTTCACGACCCCGTTGACAAGCATCTTGATAGAGAATGACATTGTCAAATGAGTTACCCAAGATACGGGTAAGGTCACGAATATCCTCATCACGACGATCGCCAGCACCACTGATCACAACATGACTTGATTTAGGTTTCATGGCTTGAATTGCACTTGCTAAAGCGCGCATAGCATCAGGATTGTGGCCATAATCAGCAATCACAGTAGCACCTTTGTGCTGGAATTGATTAAAGCGTCCTGGTACAGAATTGGCTGTACTTTCAAAGCTGTGAAGACCGCGCGCTATCTTTTCGGCATCTAGACCTAAGGCCCAAGCCGCACCAATAGCAGCCATTGCATTTTCTATCTGAAAACCCAAAACACCATTTTGAGTTAACGGAATTTCACTGACGGGGAAGCGATACATCACGCGCGATCCCTTTGACGCAATAATATAAGTGCCATCGAAATAAATTACTTTTTTGTTTTTAGCTCGATGTGCTGCAATAACGGGGTGATGCTGGTTCTGGGCAAAGAAAATTACACGTCCAGAGCATTGATCACCCATTTTGACTACGATTGGATCTGCTGCATTTAAAACAGCGGCCCCAGTGGGGGCTACGTTTTGAACAATGACGCGTTTCAGAATGGCCAAATCTTCAACGCTAGTAATGTAGTTGAGGCCTAAGTGATCGCCTTCACCAATATTGGTGACAACAGCTACTTCACAGCGATCAAAACCAAGTCCTTCGCGTAGCATTCCACCGCGTGCGGTTTCTAATACGGCAGCATCGACGTCTGGGTGCATCAATACATTGCGAGCGCTTTTTGGACCACTGCAATCACCAGAATCAATAAGGCGATGATTGACATAAACGCCATCAGTAGTGGTCATGCCAACCCGAAGGCCAGTTTGATTGAGCAAGTGCGAAATGAGACGTACCGTAGTTGTTTTGCCATTCGTGCCAGTAATTGCAACCACGGGAATGCGTCCATCTTCTCCTTGTGGGAACATCGTATTGATGATGTCTTCTCCAACTGGACGACTCTTGCCGTAAGAAGGTTTCAGATGCATACGAAGACCGGGTGCAGCATTCACCTCCACAATACCGCCACCTTGCTGCTCTAGTGGCTTATAAATGGCTTCACACAAAATATCGACACCTGCAATATCCAATCCAATCATCTGGGCAGCTGCAATGGCGCTCGCTGCAACATCAGGATGGACATCATCTGTGACATCAGTAGCGGTACCACCAGTACTGAGGTTGGCATTATTGCGGAGCAGTACGCGCTCTCCAGTTTTGGGTACATATTTAGGAGTCAGGCCTGAACTAGCAAGGTGCGCTAGAGCAATATCATCAAACTGAATTTTAGTAAGTGCCGTAGCGTGGCCATCACCACGTAATGGATTTTTATTTTCCATTTCTACGAGCTCTGCAACCGTATGAGATCCATCTCCAACTACTTGCGCTGGTTCCCGACGAGCTGCAGCAGAAAGGCGATTTCCTACTACCAATAAGCGGTAGTCAGCGCCGGGAAGATAACGCTCAACAATCGTTTCACGACCAAAAGCTTGCGTTACTACAAATCCTGCGCGCACTTTCTCTTCAGTTTGAATATTCGCAACAACACCTTTTCCCTGATTGCCATCTTTGGGTTTCAGAACAATCGGACCGCCAATTTTTTGCGCAGCACGCCAGGCATCATCTGCATTAGTTACGACCTCACCAATCGGAACTGACACTCCAGCTGCTGCGAGTAAGTTTTTAGTGAGCTCTTTATCCTGGGCAATGGCTTCAGCAATGGCACTGGTATCGCTAGTCTCGGCCGCTTGAATACGCTTTTGTTTGCTTCCCCAGCCAAACTGCACCATGCTGCCCTCAGTCATACGGCGATAGGGGATGTTGCGCTGTACTGCGGCATCCACAATTGATCCAGTACTAGGACCAAGCCGCACATCTTCATTGAGCGCCTCTAATTCTGCAAGGGCAGCAGCTAAATCAAACGGAGCATCATTTAATGTAGATTGTATGAGTGCAAAACTGAAGTCGAAGGCCATACGACCAACCACTTCTTCAATATATTCCACTACTACTTGATAAACACCGACATCTATTGTTTGTACTGTGCGGCTAAATGTGACGGGGCAACCCGCTTGGGCTTGTAATCCCAATGCAGCATGCTCTAAGGCATGCGCTAAAGATAACACTTCATTGTGGCCACCACGACGCATGCTACCAAGCTGTGGAAAGCGTTCGCGTATTTTATTTTCAAACTGGGGAATGGAGTCAATCGAGCGCTCAGATTCTTCGCACGATACGATAGCTTCCATAGCTGTATGGCGGCTCCATAAATTTGGGCCGCGCAACATACGAATACGGGTAATTTCCAATTAAGCCCCTGTTGCAGTATTTGTATCGGTGACGAATGTTTCGGCACCTGCTTCAATAACATTAAATGGTATATCAAGTGCCCAAGCTGCAGCGATAGCTGCTCCTAAGTTCATCGCCTTCCAAGGAGAAGCTGCATCAGGCTCAGAGTGGTGGGGGACGGGGATACTTTTTTGCTCATGCTTTCCTGAGCGCAGAGTAATTTGTTGTTTGCCAACCAGCACTGCACGGCCACCATTTTGTATATGGGTATTGATCACTTCAGACTGAGGATTTTCAGTAAAGAAAATGACTTCACCATCACACAGTTCTGCCATTTGCACCACCATCGGATCGTCGGCATTTAATACGCCGACACCAGTTGGCAATACAACATCAATTTGGGTTCTGACTATGCTATAGACTTGGTCCTCATCATAGATGGCGTATTGAGGAAAGTTGGCTTTGGGATTGATATTAAGAACAACGCCGACTTGGCAGCGATCGTAAGCTAAACCCTCAATCAACATGGAGAGGTGATTATTCTCAATCACTACGGCCTCAACAGCACGATTGAGTAATGTGCGACGTGCATTTTCCCAATTCGATGAATTGGTATTGGGGACTGCGCGGGAGCCAAAATATAAACCTTTGCTGCAAGAAAGACCCACATGAAGATTGGTGAGGCGCAAGAAATGCGCAATCATTTCAGCAACCGGCGTTTTACCTTTCTCGCCGCAAATGCCCACTACAGGAACGCGATACTCGACGCCAGGCGGAAAGAGGTGATTTGCAATCTCTTGACCAACAGGCTGGGCTTTGCCGCTAGCTGGTTTTAAATGGAATATCAAACTAGGTCCCGCATTGACCTCAACAATCGCAGCATTTTGTTCTTCGAGTGGCTTGCTGATGTCTTGTGCAACTAGATCGATACCTGCAATTTCTAAACCAACCACTCGCGCAGCAAGAGCAACCTGACTAGCAACATCTGGATGTACTAGGTCAGTTACATCAAAAGCTACATTTCCATTGCTCTGGATGAGTACTTTTTGATCTACAGGGGGAATGCTCTTGCCAGTCAGTTTTTGTCGCTCGAGTTCAAGCTCAACTGCTGAGTCTATGCGTACTGGATTTAAAGGATGCTCTTCAGATGTGCCACGACGTGGGTCGGTATTAATTTGAATTTGAATTAATTCCTGAATGGTATGTTTGCCATCGCCAGTAACCCAAACAGTTTCGCCTTTGGCTGCTGCAACCAATTTATTGCCAACAACTAATAAACGGTGTTCATCCCCAACAATATGACGCTCGACCAGAACTTCGCTGCCCTCATCAATCGCAACAGCATAGGCTGACTCAATTTCATGTTGGGTGTAGAGATTAATAAAAACTCCACGGCCATGATTGCCGTCAATTGGTTTGACTACCACTGGAAGGCCGATTTCCTGTGCAGCTTCCCAAGCGTCTTGTGGGCTGGTAACGGTTCTTCCTTCGGGAATAGGTACACCAGCGCTCGCTAGCAGGCTCTTGGTGAGATCTTTGTCTCTTGAAATGGTTTCGGCGATTGCACTGGTTTGATCAGTTTCGGCGGTCCAAATACGGCGCTGTTTTGCACCGTAGCCTAATTGCACTAAGTTACCTTCCGAAAGTCGGATAGAAGGAATGCCTCTTTCTTCTGCAGCATTAACGATGCAAGCGGTGCTTGGCCCCAGTAATAAATCATCACTAAGATCTCGTAACTTTTCAATAATTTCTTTAACTTCCGCAGCAGGATCTTTTGTATCTTGTGCCAATACAAGATAAAGGTCACGCGCATATTTGAGGGCAGTCAGAGTGACTTCCTCATTATTAGCGCTGACCATGACTTTGTAGACGCCGCGACGATCTCCATCACGTGCTTTACCAAAGCCCCCCGGAATACCGGCTAGATTTTGTAATTCCAATGTGAGGTGTTCAAGAATATGTGCAGGCCAGGTGCCTTCTTCAACTCTTTTCAGAAAGCCGCCGGGTTCACCATAACTACAGCGATGTTCTTGTAGGCTTGGAAGCGCTTTCACTAAACGCTCATAAAAACCGGGAATGAGGTGAGAAGGGTAATCCTCGAGATCACCGATATCGATCCAAACCTCGATCACCGGATAGTAGGTCCACATATTGGGACCTCTCAAATGCTTGACGCTCAGAATCTCAATGGATTTATCTAGTAATTGGGGCATGTAGGGTGTTGCGATGGTCAGGGCCTAGGTTGGCGGTGACGCGTCAAACAGTCTCTCGTTCTAGTTGTTATTGAAAATCCACAAAATTAGCATAAATGCGTAAAAAAGCCTTCTTTGATAATTTAACGGCTTTCAAGCCTCTAAAGTTGACATAAGGAATAAATCTAAAAAAGCTAGCTCCACTATACTTTTACAGTCAATGAAGCCAGAAATCCTACCTTTTGCCCCCATATTGCCGACTTACTGGCAAACCGCATTGGAGGCTATGGAACCCCCATTTTCTGACCTAGGAGCAGTATTGGCCTGGGTCGAGCTCGATTTAGACGCGGAGTTACGTTTTGTCAGAAGTCTGCTGTTGGTGACTGAGCAGGGCTTGATCTGGACTGATGGAGCCCAGATAGAGAATTGGCCCATGAGCCAAGGTGAGCGTCTCGTGCATGGCGATCATGCTGGGGTGGGGCACTTAAAACTGGAGCAGGCTGAGCGTTTACTCAGGATCTGGCATTTCACCTTAGCGGTCAATCCTCAGGTTTTACGGCTTCAATCAAGCTTTAGGCAACTGACCCGATCTCATCAAGAAGATCAACAGGAAGTGAGTGAATACGATAAGCAAGTTTGTCCTGTCTGCTTAAGTCCCAAACCTGCTAACTCAGACGCATGCCCAACTTGTGATCCTGAGGTAGATGTACCTGCATCCACTTGGACCTTATTTAAGTTATGGCGCTTTGCGCGTCCTTATAAAAAACAACTGCTACTCGGTTTTGTTCTAACGATCTTGTCTACTGGCGCCACGCTCATACCGCCTTATCTCACTATGCCCTTAATGGATCACGTACTAATTCCGTACGAGCGGGGCAATCCAATTGATTTTCATTTGGCAAGTATGTATCTCTTGGCGCTCTTTGGTGCGGCCATTGTTGCATGGGGTCTAGGCTGGTGGAAAACCTATTTATTAGCATTGGTGAGTGAGCGCATTGGTGCCGATCTACGCAATACAACTTTTGAACATTTACTCAAACTCTCATTAGAGTATTTTGGCGGTAAACGTACTGGAGATTTAATCGCACGCATTGGCGCAGAGACTGATCGCATCTGCGTCTTCCTTTCGCTCTACGCGTTAGACTTTGCAACAGATGTCTTAATGATTACGATGACGGCGGCCATTTTATTTTCCATTGATCCGCTCTTGGCTTTGGTCACCTTAGCGCCCCTGCCATTTATTATCTGGATGATTCATGTTGTGCGTGACAAGCTGCGTTTTGGTTTTGAAAAGATTGATCGCATTTGGTCAGAAGTCACTAATATTCTTGCCGATACGATTCCAGGTATCCGAGTGGTGAAGGCTTTTGCCCAGGAAGACCGTGAGCTAAAACGCTTTGTCGATTCCAATAAACACAATCTGCAAATTAATGATCGAGTCAATCGTGTCTGGGGCTTGTTCACACCTACGGTGACACTTTTGACTGAAACAGGTTTATTGGTAGTTTGGGGTTTTGGTATTTGGCAAGTAGCCCATCAAAAAGTCACCGTTGGTGTATTGATTGCCTTCCTTGCGTATATTGGCCGCTTCTATGTGCGCTTAGATTCGATGAGTCGTATCGTTTCTCATACTCAAAAAGCAGCTGCAGGGGCTAAACGTATTTTTGATATCTTGGATCACGTCTCTAGTGTTCCGGAGCCAATTAATCCTGCTCCCTTAGGGGAGGTCAAAGGTCGTATCTCGATGCGTGGCGTGGGATTTCGGTATGGCAACCGTGCGGTTACCAAAGGCATTGATCTCGATATTGCTCCGGGCGAGATGATTGGTTTAGTTGGCCATAGTGGTTCAGGCAAGAGCACCTTGGTGAACTTGATTTGCCGTTTCTACGATGTGAGCTCTGGATCAATATCTTTAGACGGGCGCGATATTCGTAGCATTGGAATTGCTGATTACCGTAAATGTATCGGCCTAGTATTACAAGAACCATTTTTATTCTTTGGCACGATTGCCGAAAATATTGCCTACGGTAAACCAGATGCAAGCCGCGAAGAAATTATTGAAGCAGCTCGCGCTGCCCACGCGCATGAATTTATTCTTAGGTTGCCATTGGGATATGACTCATTAGTGGGTGAGCGTGGCCAATCTTTATCAGGCGGTGAGCGTCAGCGGATTTCTATTGCGCGCGCGTTATTGATTAATCCAAGTATTTTAATTTTGGATGAGGCAACGTCTTCAGTCGATACGACAACCGAAAAAGAAATTCAACGAGCACTAGATAATTTGGTGAAGGGCCGTACTACGATTGCGATTGCCCATCGCCTTTCTACTTTAAGAAAAGCAGATCGTTTAGTTGTTCTGGATAAAGGTGAGATTGTTGAGATTGGCTCACATGAACAATTAATGGAAGCGCAGGGTGCCTACTACACGCTATATCAAGCCCAATTACGCCATGCAGCTGAATTGGTTGAGGGTGGCGCCATTGGTGAAAGTCTTGATGAGCGCGAAGAAGAGATGCTGGAAGAAGTTGCTAAGAATAGAGGGGGAGGAGTATGAGCAAGCCCCATCAACTTGAGCGTGATTTGTTAGGTAGGTTGGTTTTTATTGATAGTCACGGCGCTCGTCATATTGGGGTCCACCCTGTAAGAGCTTTTCCGATTACCGCTCCTGGAGTTGGTATTGGAATCATGGATCAATCCGGTAAAGAGCTTTTTTGGTATCCAGATGTAGCGCTTATCCCTGAAATCGAGTTAGGCTTGATTGAGGAGGAGCTAGCTGCACGAGAATTTATGCCAGTGATCGAAAAAATTACTCGCGTATCTACTTTTGCAACGCCAAGTATTTGGGATATTGAAACGGATCGTGGCCCCACGCGCATTCGTCTCAAGGGTGAGGAAGATATTCGGAGAATCGCAGGCAATACGCTGCTCATTGCCGATTCCAATGGCATGCAATTCTTAATCAAGGATGCGACTCAGTTGGATAAAGTGAGTAAAAAACTCTTGGATCGATTCCGCTAGAATTCTTTCTAGTCGCCGCTTTAGCTCAGTTGGTAGAGCAGTTCATTCGTAATGAAAAGGTCGCCAGTTCGATTCCGGCAAGCGGCACCAAGCTTATCTAGGGTAAACCCTAAATTACCAGCCATCATCAATAGTGAGTTTTATTAAATCCATCTATTGGAATATGGTCATTTTCCTACATTAAATGCACTATTAAATTACAAATGTAAGTAAAGTATCCTTTGTCTTTGGCTTGTTTTGTTCGGGTTTCTACTAGATTGCATAAACCCGTGAGAAGTGAATTTGAAATTATTGATGTCAGTCAAGTTCTCCTTGTGCATCTTGTTTAAAAATCACTCTCATATTAGAAAAGCCAAATTTAAATTGGTAAACCATTTTTGGAGGCACATGTTATGAAGATGAAGTTCAAAGGAGCATTGTTATCTACCGCCCTAGCTTTCGGTGTAACTGGAGTATCTCCTGCATTTGCAGCTTGGGAGCCGACTAAACCAGTTGAGTTCATTATTCCTGCTGGTCCCGGCGGTGGTGCTGATCAGATGGCGCGCATGATTCAAGGAATCATCACCAAAAATAATTTAATGAAGCAGGCTGTTATTCCTGTTAACAAAGGAGCAGGTGCTGGAGCTGAAGGTTTCCTGGCAATGAAAGAAGCTAAAGGTGATCCAAACAAGATTGTGATCACACTTTCTAATTTGTTTACAACTCCCTTAGCCACTGGCGTTCCATTTAACTGGAAAGACATTACCCCAGTAGCGATGTTGGCTCTTGACCAATTCGTTTTGTGGGATAACGTTGATAAGCCATACAAAACAGCAAAAGAATATATCGATGCAGCTAAAGCAGCCGGTCCTGGCAAGTTCAAAATGGGTGGAACCGGCTCTAAATCTGAAGATCAAATCATTACCGTAGCGATTGAAAAAGCAACTGGCGCTAAATTTACCTATATCCCATTTAAAGGGGGCGGTGACGTAGCGGTTCAGCTCGTTGGTAATCACATTGATTCATCGGTAAATAATCCAATTGAGGCAGTGGCTCAATGGCGTGCCAATAAGTTGCGTGCCTTATGCGTATTTGATGACACACGCATGCCTTACAAAGAAAAAATTACCGATACTCAGTCTTGGAATGATGTCCCAACATGTAAAGAGGCTGGCGTTTCCACTGACTACGTGATGTTGCGTGGCATCTTTATGGCGCCTGGCGTAACTCAAGAACAAGTCGATTTTTACATTGAGCTGTTCAAAAAAGTGCGCGCTACAGCTGAGTGGAAAAAGTTCATGGCTGATGGTGCATTCAATCAGACCTTTATGACAGGTAAAGAGTTCACCAATTGGTTGACCTTGAATGAAGCGCTACACAAGCAACTCATGGCTGAAGCTGGATTCTTGGCCAAGTAATCAGTAGGGAATCAGATAGGACCTCCAATTGGGGGTCCTATTTTTTGAGTCAGTGGATTAACAACTTTTATTAGTGAATAAAGCAAATGTCTGAACATACAAATAATTCAAATGAAGACTCGGTGATTAGCGTCAGAGCGATGGATATCATTACCGCTGTCTTGTTTCTTGCTTTTGGCTTGACAGTCATGATTGGCAGCCTCAAGTTAGGCGCTAGTTGGGGTGCTGATGGCCCAGAGGCGGGTTATTTCCCTTTCTATATCAGCTTGATCATCCTGCTCTCTAGTACGGTAACTTTGTATCAAGCTGCAATCGTGAATAAGAAAAAGAAAACAGAATCATTTGTTGAGAAAGAGCCCTTTAAACAGGTGATGGCGGTATTGCTCCCGGCTGCCGTATTTGTTCTAGGCGTGCAATTGATTGGTATTTATGTTTCTTCAGCCCTTTACATCGCAATCTTTATGGTGTGGTTAGGAAAGTACCCAATTTGGAAGGCGGTTGCCGTATCTATTGGGGTGAGTGTAGCCCTTTACCTCATGTTCGAGTTCTGGTTCCAGGTTCCATTGCCACATGGCTCATGGATTAATCCACTCGAGTTTGTAGGCGTGCAATAAAAAGAATAATTATTAAAAAAGATTAGAAAAGAAGGAGTCCAAGTTGGAAGAAATTAACGCTCTATTCGGCGGCTTTGCCGTCGCAATGACACCCTTTAATTTATTGTTGATGATTGTTGGTGTAACACTAGGTGTCATCATCGGCGTTCTCCCAGGTCTTGGTGGTGCAAACGGAATTGCGATTCTGTTGCCATTGACTTTCACAATGCCACCGACTTCAGCCATCATCATGCTCTCTTGTATCTACTGGGGCGCTTTGTTTGGCGGTGCGATTACCTCCATTCTCTTTAATATCCCAGGTGAACCCTGGTCTGTTGCGACTACCTTTGACGGCTATCCAATGGCGCGTAATGGTAAAGCAGGTGAAGCATTAACTGGCGCATTTACCTCTTCTTTCGTTGGTGCCTTCTTTGCGATTGTGATGATTACCTTCTTGGCGCCTCTAGTGGCTAAGTTCGCGTTGCAGTTTGGCCCCCCGGAATTCTTCTCGGTGTACTTGCTGACCTTCTGTAGTTTTGTGGGTATGAATAAAGGCTCCCCGTTCAAGACGATCTCTGCGATGATGCTCGGTTTTGCCTTGGCTACCGTCGGAATGGATACGGTTACTGGTCAGTTGCGCTTAACTTTTGGTAACCCAGAGT
>CANIMS010000004.1 GCA_947468785.1 Betaproteobacteria bacterium | reverse complement strand
TACGGCAAATTTCATTTCGTGCGAATTGTTCTTCTGTCATATTCTGTTTCACAACTTAGAAAATGCTTTTGTAAAAAAATCATCCGTACCAAAGTTACCTGATTTTAAAGTGAGGTGAAGCGATTGATGTTTTCCTTGTGCATAACACCAAGGCACACCAGGATCAATTTGTGGACCAATCCGCATCTGATCCACTCCCAACTCTCGCACACAAGCGCCTGAGGTTTCGCCACCAGCCACCAGAATCTGTCGCACTCCCATGTTCACTAGACCATCAGCAATACTGGCGAGCATATTTTCGATTGCGCTACCCGCTTTTTGTATTCCCAGTTTTGCTTGAATCGCTCTAACCTCATCAGGTTTGGCTGTTGAATAAATCAATACAGGCCCTGCAGGTAAGAGTGGCTTTGCCCAGGCTAAGACATTTGGCAATATTGCCTTTGCTGATTCCGATACAAGCTCTAATGGATTGATGGCATATGCAGCTCCACCAAGTTGCTTAAAGTGCGCTACCTGACGGTTCGTTGCCTCAGAGCAGCTTCCAGAAATAATCGCTTGATAGCCCAATGCCGGAGGCAAGACACTGGTCTCTGGACGATCGACCAAACCAAAATTTCCCGGTAAACCTATAGCTACTCCTGATCCACCTGTAAGCAAAGGTAAACTCTTAAGAGCAGGAGCAATACGATACAAATCTTCATTTGAGACGGCATCTACAATAGCGATGCTTACATTTTGATCGCGTAACTCTGCGATCCGATTCTTAACTACTTGCGCACCCGCTAAAACTGATTGATAGGATATCAATCCAACCTTCTTTTTGCACTGGGCCTGGAGTACCCGAACTAAATTAGGGTCTGTCATAGGAGTTAAGGGATGATCCCGCATTCCCGATTCACTTAAAAGGACATCACCCACAAATAAATAACCTTTAAAGACGCTGCGTCCATTGTCCGGAAAAGCAGGGGTAGCAATCGTAAAATCTGTATCAAGGGCATCCATCAGAGCCTCAGTAACCTGTCCGATATTACCCCTAGGCGTGCTGTCAAAAGTGGAACAATACTTAAAATAAATCTGTTGCGCGCCTTGTGTACGTAACCAATCAAGCGCCTTTAGAGATTGGGATATAGCCTCTTCCGAATCAAGATTACGAGACTTCAGAGCCACTACAACCGCATCAAAGTCTTGATCTAAGCTTCGCTGCGGAACACCAATTGTTTGTGCAACACGCATGCCGTTGCGGACCAAGTTATTGGCTAGATCAGTTGCGCCCGTAAAGTCGTCAGCAATACAGCCTAGAAGAATGCTCACTTTGATGCCTTTGGTAATTCAATCCCAGGGAATATCTTAATGACCGCACTATCATCCTCTTTAGCAAATCCAGCTGTTGAGGCTTGCATAAACATTTGATGAGCAGTTGAAGAAAGCGGCAGTGGAAATTTACTAGCACGCGCCATATCCAGCACAATGCCCAGATCTTTAACAAAAATATCTACAGCGGATAAAGGCTGATAGTCGCCAGCAAGCACATGTGCCATTCGATTCTCAAACATCCAGCTATTGCCTGCACTATGAGTAATGACCTCATACAAAGCACTTGGATCAACGCCCTCTCTTAAACCTAAGGCCATTGCTTCTGCAGCTGCAGCAATATGGACTCCGGCTAATAATTGATTAATGACTTTTACTTTGCTGCCAATTCCAGCCCGATCCCCAAGGCGATATACGGTAGTAGACATTGCATTTAAGATATCGTTGACCTTCTCATAGGCTTCGGCACGAGCTGAAGTCATCATGGTCATTTCACCGCTAGCTGCCTTAGCTGCTCCACCTGAAATGGGCGCATCCACATAAAGAACGCCTTTTTCGGCCAGACGAGATTCAAACGTAATGGAGATATTAGGATCAACAGTGGAGCACATGATAAAGACACTGCCGCGCTTTAAGGTTTCCATAACACCAGGAGTGGTTGAGGATCCAAAGAGAACTTCCTCAGTCTGGGCGGCATTCACAACTACGGAAACAAGCACATCACAAAGCGAACCTAGCTCTTTCAATGAAGTGCAAGCAGTTCCACCATTTTGTACAAACTTTTGCGCGACCTCAGAGCGAACATCGTAAACATATAAATCCATATTGGCTCTTCGCAACGATCCTGCCATGCCAGAACCCATCGCTCCAAGGCCAATTAAGCCAACTCTTTTCATAGCGTGATCCTCAATGAGGTTAATACCGTTTATTAGCCTCCAAAGGGCAATGTGGCAATCATCATAGCAAAATGAGTTTAGATGCTATCGACCTTTCTGTTTGAAAGGGAAGTAGTTTGGTGCCTCGGGGCGGACTCGAACCGCCACGCCTTGCGGCACCGGATTTTGAGTCCGGCACGTCTACCAATTCCATCACCGAGGCAGGTGTTTGCAGTGGAAATTCTGCTTAGTTTCTTGCTTTGTACTGCTAAGACATGAGAGTGTAACAAAAAATGGGTGTCTATCCCCTACCTTTGCCCTAGAAGCCCTTAAAATGAGGTCTTCTAGCCAAATTATTAAAAGGACTTACCCGCATGGCCGGCCACTCAAAATGGGCCAATATTCAGCACCGCAAAGGTCGTCAAGACGAAAAACGCGGCAAGATTTGGACCAAACTCATTAAAGAAATTACGGTTGCTGCCAAGTTGGGTGGTGGCGATCTGACTGCTAACCCCCGTTTACGTTTAGCGATTGATAAAGCTAAAGATGCCAATATGCCGAACGATAACGTGCAAAGAGCTATTCAGCGTGGCACCGGATCACTCGAAGGAGTGAACTACGAAGAGATTCGTTATGAGGGTTATGGAATCAATGGTGCGGCAGTCATTGTGGATTGCTTGACCGACAATCGAACGCGGACTGTTGCTGAAGTGCGTCATGCTTTCAATAAAAATGGTGGCAACATGGGAACTGAGGGTTCGGTTGCCTTCTTATTTAAGCACTGTGGCCAAATGCTATTCGCTCCTGGTGCCAATGAAGACCAACTCATGGAAGTTGCTCTTGATGCCGGCGCCGATGATGTAATTGCTCATGATGATGGATCATTAGAGGTATTAACGCCGGTGCCTGATTTCAGTAAAGTCCAAGATGCTATTACGAAAGCAGGTATGAAGGCTGAACTTGCTACAGTAGCAATGCGTCCAGAAACTGAAATTACCCTCGAAGGTGAGCAAGCAGAAAGCATGCAAAAACTATTAGATGCCTTAGAAAACTTAGATGACGTTCAAGAAGTATTTACGAATGCTGCCCTTTAAACCTTCATTAGCTATTTAATTATGAAAATTCTACTTATCGGATCTGGCGGACGCGAACACGCTCTTGCCTGGAAGCTTGCTCAATCTCCTCAAGTACAAACCGTATTTGTAGCGCCCGGTAATGGCGGAACTGCTACTGCCAAACAAGCAGCTGCTGGCATTGAAAATTTACCAATGACTGATTTACAAGATTTAGCCGATTTTGCTAAACGTGAAAAAATTCACTTAACCGTTGTAGGTCCTGAGGCTCCACTAGCAGCCGGTATTGTGGATGTCTTTCGTAATCAGGGCCTGCGCATCTTTGGCCCAAGCCAATTGGCAGCCCAGCTAGAGTCCTCTAAAGACTTTTCTAAAGCCTTTATGAAACGCCATGGCATTCCAACTGCTGATTATCAAACCTTTTCAAATGCACTTGAGGCACATGCTTATATCGATGCTAAGGGTGCGCCGATTGTGATCAAAGCAGATGGATTAGCTGCTGGTAAGGGTGTCGTCGTGGCAATGAATCTAGAAGAAGCTCATGCGGCTGTTGATATGATGCTTGCCGATAATAAATTAGGCAATGCTGGTGCACGAGTGGTTATTGAAGAGTTTTTAATGGGTGAAGAAGCAAGCTTTATTGTGCTTGTCGATGGTAAGCATGTACTCGCATTAGCAACTAGCCAAGATCACAAACGTTTGTTAGACGCCGATCAAGGACCTAATACTGGTGGCATGGGTGCCTACTCTCCTGCTCCGGTTGTCACCCCAGAAATTCATGCTCGTGCTTTGCGTGAAGTCATCATGCCTACCGTTAAAGGAATGGAATCAGATGGCATTCCTTACACTGGATTCTTATACGCAGGATTAATGATTGCTCCCGACGGCAAAATCAAGACGCTCGAATTTAACTGTAGGATGGGTGACCCAGAAACTCAGCCCATCATGGCACGTCTGCGGAGCGATTTAGTCAATGCTTTGGATCATGCCGTAGATGGCAAGCTCAATGAAGTTGAGCTGGAATGGGACCGTAGAACTGCTTTAGGTGTTGTACTCGCAGCGCATAATTACCCGGATACCCCGCGCAATGGTGATGTGATTAGCGGCGTCCCTACTGATACCGAAGATCAAATCACCTTTCATGCAGGGACTAAATTGCAGGATGGCAAATTGCTAACTTCTGGCGGTCGTGTAATGTGTGTCGTTGGCCTTGCCGATACTGTGCGAGGTGCTCAACAAAAAGCGTATGAAGCGATCGATAAAATTCAATTTGATGGCATGCAATACCGCAAAGATATTGGCTATCGTGCTATCAAACAATAAAACTCCTTACTAAAGAGCGTATTTATCTTGTCCTCCCAATCTACCCAAATCGACATCGCACTTCTAAAAGACTATTTTTTAGGCTTGCAAGATCGCATCACCAATGCCATGAGCGGCCTTGACGGTACTGCCTTTATTCCTGATGAATGGCATAAACCCGAAGATAGTAAGCTCAAGGGATATGGTCGCACCTGTATTTTGACTGAAGGCGCTATTTTAGAAAAAGGTGGGGTAGGTTTTTCGCATGTGCGGGGCGATCAAATGCCACCGTCAGCTTCTCACCATCGACCAGAACTAGCCGGCCGTAATTTTGAAGCCCTTGGTGTGTCTCTCGTGTTTCATCCGCGCAATCCAAAAGCGCCTACTACCCATATGAATGTGCGCTGCTTTATTGCTCAAGCAGAAGACAAGGAACCTATCTGGTGGTTTGGAGGTGGCTTTGATCTCACTCCCTACTATGGCGTCGATGAAGACTGTAAGCACTTTCATCAAACCGCCAAGGATGCACTCGATCCTTTTGGAGAAGAGCTATATCCTCGTTTTAAAAAATGGTGCGATGAATACTTTTACTTAAAACACCGTGATGAACCTCGAGGCATCGGCGGAGTCTTCTTTGATGACTTTAATGAGCTCGGCTTTGAAAAGAGCTTTGCGATGACCCGCGCAGTTGGAGATGCCTTTATCAACGCCTATTTACCGATTGTGGAGCGCCGTTATCAAGATGCCTTTACCCCTGCAGAAAAATCTTTCCAAGAATATCGTCGTGGTCGTTATGTGGAGTACAACCTGATCTTCGATAGGGGAACAATTTTTGGTCTGCACTCAGGTGGTCGCACTGAGTCTATATTGATGTCAATGCCTCCAGTAGTGCAATGGTGGTACAACTATCAGCCTGAACCTGGAACGCCTGAGGCAAAGCTCTATGACTATTACCTCAAGCCTCGTGATTGGCTAGCTTGAGCACTCTAAAGAAAATTGGCATCTTAGGAGGAACCTTTGATCCTCCCCATATTGGCCACTTAAAACTGGCTAGTCATTTTGCAAAGATATTGCATTTAGACGAACTGCTACTGATTCCTAGCGGTGAACCATGGCAAAAGGGTTCTGACATCACGCCCGCAGAGATTCGCTTTCAACTTACTGAGGCAGCGGCTATGGATTTGGCTAGGGCTTTTCTCTATTTGAAGATTCCAACCCAAATTGGTGTAGATCGAATTGAAATTGAGCGTGCGGGACCTAGCTATAGTATTGATACAGCGAAATCTCTTCGAGAGCGCTATGGCCCCCAAGCGAATTTAATTTGGTTAACAGGGGTCGATTCTCTGATTAATCTTCCTACATGGAATGCTTGGCAAGATTTATTCAAATACATGAACTTTGCGGTAACCAGCAGACCAAATTACGATCTTGCAGCTCAAATGAGCTCTGAAATCAGGAAAGCCCTTCAAGAACATCAAACTCATGATCTGATTGCTCTTGAAAATACTCCTTATGGCCTCATCTATATCGATGAAAGCTTATCGGTTGACCTTTCCTCAACCGACCTTAGAAATCGCCTAAAAACATCTGACCGTCATCTGATTGAACCCGATCAGATCCCCTCCCATACCCTGCAAATCATTACAAATCTGGGCTTGTACCAATAATCAAGCTAAGATCACTCTAAATACAAAATAGATCACTAAGAAACCATGGACTTACGAAAACTACAACGCGTCATTATTGATGCTCTCGAAGATGTTAAGGCGCAAGATATTCGCGTCTATGACACTACTAAATTAAGCGAATTATTCGATCGCGTCATCATTGCAACAGGTTCTAGTAATCGTCAAACCCGATCATTAGCGATGTCAGTTAAAGAAGAGGTCAACGCTAAAGGTGGTGAAGTGATTTCAATTGAAGGTCTAGAAACCGGAGAATGGGTACTAGTCGATTGCGGCGATATTGTGGTGCATATTTTGCAACCAATGCTTCGGTCCTACTATCAGCTTGAAGGTATGTGGGGAGCCAAACCCGTGCGCGTTAAGTTGGCAAGTGAAAAAGGGCTTGTTAAAGCCAGCGAATCTGACGACGAATAAGTCGCTCTTTTTTATTGCAAGATGGATCTATGCGCTTAACCATTATTTCGGTTGGTCACAAGATGCCAGACTGGGTCGCTACAGCAACGCATGACTACATTAAGCGTATGCCTGCAGACTGTAGCATCGACATCAAAGAAATCAAACCTGATCTCACTCCCGCCAAAGAGGCTATCAAAATTTCTGCTGCCATTCCAAAAGGCTCGAGAGTCATTGCATTAGATGAGCGCGGCAAAGACCAAACCACCCAAAATCTAGCTACTCAACTAGCCAACTGGCGTCAAGAAGGTTTCGATATTACTTTTTTAATTGGTGGTGCCGATGGTTTAGACGCCAACTTGAAAGAAAGCGCGCAAGCCATGTGGCGACTCTCCAGCCTAACGCTGCCACATGCAATGGCAAGAGTCTTGCTGGTAGAGCAACTTTATCGTGCTTGGACTATTTTGCAAGGGCATCCTTACCACCGTGAGTAATTCTTTTATCTATTTAGCCTCCCAAAGTCCACGTCGGCAAGAACTGTTAAAGCAGATTGGTGTGCGCTTTGAAATGCTAGCTCCAGATCCCAACGAGGATAGCGAGAGTATTGAGATTCCTTTTCCCAATGAAAAAGCGCGCGTCTATGTAGAGCGTGTCACGCTTGCCAAAAGTATGGCTGCTCTAGCGCGTTGGAAAAAACAGTCCTTGCCTTGGGCGCCCATTCTGTGTGCCGACACCACTGTCAGTCTTCCCAATAGCCCTGCTGGAGAAATTTTAGGTAAGCCCAGGGATGCAGAAGATGCCGCCCATATTCTAGCGATGCTCAGTGGCAAGACTCATGAAGTATTGACTGCGGTGGCCCTAAGCTTAAACCCAAGCGACCAGCCTATTTGTATCGTGCAAGTCTCTACAGTCCAGTTTGCCAATTTAAGTCCCGAGCAGATCAATACCTACATTGCAAGCGGAGAACCCTTTGGTAAGGCGGGTGCATACGGCATTCAGGGCTTAGGCGGAACATTGATCCCTTCGATTCAGGGCAGTTATAGCGGTATCATGGGATTACCTTTATTTGAAACTACCCAACTTCTCGATCGCGCTCAAGTAACCCGCATATGAATGAAGAAATCCTTATCAACATCACTCCACAAGAGACGCGTGTTGCTCTAATTCAGCAAGGTGCAGTCCAAGAACTTCAAATTGAACGTACTCGTCAACGCGGTATTGTTGGCAATATTTATTTAGCAAAAGTAGTACGTGTCCTACCAGGAATGCAGTCAGCCTTTATTGAAATCGGTCTTGAGCGCACCGCCTTCATGCACGTTGCTGATATTACTCAAAATAATCCGACAGCCCAAATCGAAAAACTCTTGTTTGAAGGCCAAACAGTTCTAGTGCAAGTCCTCAAAGATCCTTTGGGAACAAAAGGTGCACGTTTAACAACTCAGCTTAGTATTGCTGGTCGTAATTTGGTCTATCTGCCACCTGCTGGTAGCGATACCACTACCGAGAAATATATCGGCGTATCGCAGCGCATTGATCAAACTGAAGAACGTGAGGCAATTAAAGCTCGTCTGGCAGGCTTGATGGCAGCTGATGAAAAAGGCGGAATTATTGTCCGCACCAGCGCTCAAGATGCGACTGATACTGAATTACAGCATGATATGCATTACCTACGCACTACCTGGGACAACATCCGTGAATCCATGAATCACCAGCCTGCACCAAGCCTACTCTATCAAGATCTGAGTTTGGCAGAGCGAGTACTGCGTGATGTTGCGAGTGAAGAAACGACGCAAATACGCGTTGACTCTGCAGAAAATTTTGAGAAGCTAAAAGGTTTTGCCAATCTCTATATGCCTAATCTATTGGGCAAGTTGACCTTACACCGTGGCGAACGCGCCCTATTTGATTTATTTGATGTTGATGCTGAAATTAATAAAGCATTGGGTCGTAGGGTAGATCTCAAATCTGGTGGTTATCTAATGATTGACCAGACTGAATCGATGACGACGGTTGACGTCAATACCGGTAGCTATGTAGGCGCTCGCAACTTAGACGACACTGTTTTTAAAACGAATCTTGAGGCAGCGCAAGCTATTGCACGCCAACTGCGTTTACGCAACTTAGGCGGAATCATCATCATCGACTTCATCGATATGATTAGCAAGGATCACCAAGAATCTGTATTACATGAACTCAAGCGCAACCTCGAGCGAGATCATGCACGCACATCGGTAAACGATTTCTCCTCTTTGGGATTGGTCGAGATGACCCGCAAACGTACTCGCGAATCCTTAGCCCATATTACCTGTGAGCCATGTGCTACCTGTATGGGTAAGGGCGAAGTGAAAACGGCGCAAACAATCTGCTATGAAATTTTGCGTGAAATTGTGCGTGAACATCGCCAATTTAATCCACGTGAATTTCGGATTGTGGCAGCTCCAGATGTAATTGATCTCTTTCTAGAGGAAGAAAATCAATTCTTAGCGCAATTGGGTGACTTTATTGGTAAGCCCATTACGCTCCAGGCAGAGGGTAGCTTCCGCCAAGAGCAATACGATATCGTTCTAAGTTAACTATTTGAAAACTGGATGCGGTGTAGGCTAGCGTAGAGCCCATCCCGCTGGATCAAGTCTTCATGCGAGCCATTTTCGATAATTTGACCGTGCTCTAAGACCACAATCCGACTAGCATGTTCAATGGTTGATAAACGGTGTGCGATCACTAAAGTAGTTCTTCCCGCCATTAAGCGGTCTAAGGCATCCTGAACCTGGCGCTCAGACTCAGAATCAAGCGCTGAAGTTGCCTCATCCAAAATCAAAATAGGAGCATTCTTATAAATCGCTCTCGCAATCGCCAAACGTTGGCGCTGTCCACCCGATAAACGATTGCCATTGTCACCAACTAAAGAATCAATCCCCTCAGGCAATTCTTGAATGAGCGCTGTCAGATTGGCAGCCTCCAAAGCCTGCATGACGCGTGTCCGATCAATACCAGTGTCATCAAAAGCGCCATAAGCGACGTTAGCAGCAATCGAATCATTAAATAAAACAACATCCTGACTGACGAACGCGATTTGTTTACGCACATCGGCCAGCACAATATCTTCCAAAGGAATGTCGTCCAAGAAGATATGTCCTGAAGTAGGTTTAAAGAAACGGGGCAATAAATTGACTAAGGTAGATTTTCCTCCGCCTGAAGGCCCCACAAAAGCCACCACTTCACCCGGTGCAATATTGAGATTAATGTTACGCAAAGCGTCTTGACGTCCCTCTTCTTGCTGATAGGAAAACCCAACATCTTCAAACCGAATGCCGCCCTTGGCCTTATCAAGAGATTTCATATTCTGTTTGCGATCTTCATCCTCTTCAAAGGGCTGATCCATTAAGGCAAAAATCATTTCTGCAGCAGTTAAACCACGTTGCAATGGCTGATTAATATCTGCCAAATGTTTTAGAGGTGAAATGACTAACATCATGGCAGTAATAAAGGCAGCAAAACCTCCCACCGTCGTACCCTGAGTAGCCGATTGCATCAACGCAATCACCAGGACAACCGATAAAGCCATCGAAGCAATCAGTTGAGTAATAGGCTGATTCAATCCGCCAGCAACTGCTGACTTGAGCGCAAACTGGCGCAGGCGTTGCGCCTTTTCCATAAAGCGCTCCATCTCGTAAGACTCAGCACCATGTACTTTAACGATCTTATGCCCAGCAACCGATTCTTCCACGATATACGCCAATTCACTAGTGAGCGTTTGTTGTTCGCGATTCAGTGCCCGCAAGCGACGATTGATCTTGCTCATGATGAACGCAATAATCGGAAAAATGACCAACACCAAAAGTGTAAGTTGCCAATTCAGATAAATCAGATAACCAATCAAACCAATAACGGTTAGAGAATCCCGCACTAGACTAATTAACATTCCGCCCATAATCGTGAGAATGTTATTGACCTCAAATACCACTGCGTTAATTAAATGCGAAGCGGAGTTCTGTTGAAAGAAAACCGTGCGAGCGCGCAATAAGGTATGAAACATTTGCTCACGCAATTTGAGAAGTACCGAGTTAATCACCCGGGTGAGCAAATAATTCGAGAAAAACTGCGCCAAACTGCGGATAACGGCCAAACCTACCAAGAAAACGGGAACCTGCCAAAGCTTGTCATTGAGCTCGCCCGTAAAGCCCCTATCGAGCAGTGGCTTCATTAAGGCCGGGATGGATGTCTCAGATGCCGCCACAATAGCCATGGCCAATAAAGAGCCAATAATCAGCCCAATATGGGGTTTGAGATACTGAATTAAGCGATTTAGGGTAGTTCGGTCTTGAGCATTCATATAATGAATTATGCCCACCTTATCAGTCATACTCATCACTCGCAATGAAGAGTCCAATTTGGACGATTGTCTGGCCTCCCTGGAGGGGATTGCCCAGCAAATCGTAGTGGTCGATTCCAATAGTACGGATCGAACCCTAGAGATCGCCAATAACTATGGTGCGCTGATGGCCTACCCCACGGATTGGCCTGGTTTTGGGCCCCAAAAGAACCGTGCCTTGGACTTGGCAACCTGCGACTGGGTACTCTCCTTAGATGCCGATGAAAGACTGACCCAATCCCTCAGATCTGAGATTTTGACGGCCATCAACCATTCTGCAAAGGTCGATTGCTTCGCCATCCCCCGTTTATCTTGGTACTGTGGCCGCTTTATTCGGCACTCTGGCTGGAATCCTGACTATGTAGACCGTCTTTTTAGACGCGGCACAGCACGCTTCTCAAATGACTTAGTGCATGAACGCCTCATTCCCAATGGAACAGTAGCCAAACTCAAGAATCCGATGCTGCACTACAGTTTCATGAATTACGCACAAGTACTCGACAAGCTCAATCGTTATTCCAGCGCATCCGCAGAGCAAGCTTTTGCTCAAGGCAAAACCAGTAGTCCAGCTAAAGCAGTTCTTCACGGCATGTGGGCTTTTATCAGGACCTATATCCTACGAGCTGGATTTCTAGATGGCCCTCAAGGATTTGCTCTAGCAGTCTCTAATGCTCATGGCACTTACTATCGATACATGAAGTTATGGCAACTGAATCAGGATGCTAATAAATGATTTCGATTTTGCTGGCAACCTATAACTGGCCACAAGCACTCAAACTCTGCCTAGAATCACTTGCCACTCAAACTGATCACGATTTTGAGATCATCATTGCTGATGATGGCTCCACTAAAGAGACCAAGGATTTGATCGAGAAGATAAAGATCGCTCATCCCAATTCCATTACCCATCTCTGGCAAGAAGATCAAGGTTTTCGGAAAACGACTATTCTGAATCAGGCCATTGCTGCTGCAAAGGGAAATTATTTAATCTTCCTGGACGGTGATTGCATTGTTCAGCCAGACTATGTAGCGCGTCATCGGACCTTAGCTCAAAAGGGCTATCTGGTAACGGGTAGTCGAGTTCTTTTAGATGAAAGCCTGACCAAGCAATTACTATCTTGGCCTAAATGGGATTTCAAGGTCTTCGGCATGCATCTTCTGAGCTATCGACTAAATGGTGGTATCAATAAGTACTGGCCATTAAAAATCAAACTGGGCAATGGATCTTGGCGTGACTATAAAAAATTTGTTTGGCGTCGCATTAAAGGATGCAATATGGCCTGCTGGAAAGCAGATGCAGAGGCCATCAATGGCTTTGATGAAAGCATGACTGGTTGGGGACATGAGGATGCTGATTTTGTCTTTCGTCTACAGCGCCATCATATAAAGCGCAAATCAGGCTCATGGTCTACCGAAGTCTTGCACTTATTTCATCAGATTCATGATCAAAGTCATGCGGCAGAAAATGCCCGTAAGGTGCGCGCCATGATTCAAGCTAAGGCGATGTAAATTATTAGCCATGTCTGATTTTTCAACTCTTCAACCTAAAAAAGTATTATTTATCGCCACGCGGCAAATTGGGGACGTGCTAGTTACCACTCCACTCATTCGTAAGGCCCGTGAACTGTGGCCTAATGCTGAATTTCATTTTCTGGGCTATCGTGGCAAACTCGATATGCTCAAAGGTAATCCTGATATTAGCGAAGTCATTGAAACTTCAGATCGACCTAGTTTTACTGAATATCTCACCCTCTTTAATCGCTTGTTTCAGCGCTATGACTTAGCTATTGTTACCCAACCCAGTGATCGCGCCTACCTCTATGGCTTAGTCTCAGCGTTCAGACGAGTGGGTGTCTTGGGGGCTCACCCCCAAGGTCAAGATGGCAAAGGGAATAGTAAGCTTGAAAAGCAAAATGCTTGGAAGAAGTTCATTTCTATGCATAGCGTCACGGTGGACTATTTTGCACAACATGTCATCGCAGAAAAACTACGACTATTAGAAGTATTTTTCAGAAATCCGAATGATGTATTTAAGCAGCCGATTTCAGTAATACCTCCTGAGGGTGAAGTGTTAACGCCCATCATTGCAGGAGCGCTAAAACAACCTTATGCAGTACTGCATCCAGGACCGTTAACTGCTTATAAACGCTGGCCACTAGCCTACTGGCAACAACTCATTACTTGGTTAACTCAACAAGGCCTACAAGTAGTCTTAAGTGCATCCTCTGCAAAACAAGACTTACAACTCAATCATGACATTTTGTCATTGCTAGACGAACATACTCGTAAGCAGGTCATTGATACTGCTGGTAAGCTATCCATTCCACAGGCAGGCACTTTACTGCGTGGCGCTGCTTTATACATTGGTGTTGATACTTCTATTACCCATTTGGCTGCAGCCTGCAATACACCCACCATTGCTTTATTTGGCGCGACTCCACCAACCAACTTCGGTCCGTGGCCAAATGGATTTATCGGCGATCAGCCCTACCGCTTACGTGCTCGCTCTCAAACTGTAGGCAATGTCACGATCTTGCAAGGGCCTGGTGAGTGCGTCCCTTGTCGTAAGGCGGGCTGTCAAGATCGAGCCGATAGCAATAGTGAGTGTTTAGATTTACTTGAGTCTAGTCAAGTCATCGCTGCTGCTGAGAAAATCCTCAAACAATCAAACTAAGCTTAGTGGTATTGAACTTGTACAGAATTATTCTGTTTGGAGGCCAATATCTGGCTCAAGCTGTGCAGACAGGCATCATCAGGATAGATACGTAAGTCTTCGGGGAATTGCATTAAACAGGCTCCACCGCTCGTAGTAACAGCAGCTGTTAGCATTAAACCCTTTACGGCATCATTTGTCCCAGAGGCTGGGGCATTGAAAGAGCTCAACTTTGGATCACGCACACGATTTGACATGAGATATGGGCTAATCTGAGAGCGCAACATCTTGACATCGATTGCAGTATCAATACAGACATGAACATTGCGGGCAAAGCGCATCCTTGCTCCCGTGATATCCATCACTGCCTCTGAAACAATCCGCATGCCTCCAGAAAATTTGTCTGGTGTGACATTGACTTTCGCAACCAATAACTCATCTTCTTTTAGCCAGGAGCGATTGGGTTCATATACCTCGCTATACAGTGTGACCTCCAGAGCAGCAGTGCCGTCATCAATCGTAGCAATCATCATACGTCCGCGCTGCCCCGTCAACATCCGTGCTGAAGTAATGATGCCGGCAATCAATTGGTCCTTGCCTTCACTGATCTTCGCTAAAGGCTGGCGAATAAAGTGAGACGTCTCATCACGATAAGCATCAAACATATGGCCCGTTAAGCAAAGCCCCAGTGCAGTTTTTTCTTCTTGGAGACGCTTTTTCTCAGACCAGATAGGCTCACGAACCAATTCAGGGAGGTGGCGATTTTCTTCACCAGCCACATCAAACAAACTCACTTGATGAATCGAGGCTTCCGCTTGTTCTGCAGCTTCAATCGCTCTAGCCAAAGAAGCTAATAATGTGGAGCGAATGTCGTATAGATTTCCACCATTGGGCACACTATCGCGATACAAACTATCGAATGCACCAGCGCGCATTAAAGCCTCAATGGCTCTTCGGTTGACTTGGCGACGATCGACCCTTGCACAGAAATCAAACAAGTCTTTAAATGGCCCGCCAATCTCGCGTGCTTTGACAATCGCTTCAATCGCAGCCTCACCCGTGCCTCTGACTGCGCCTAAACCGTAGCGAATATGACTAATGGGTGTATCGGGCGTTGCATCAGGTGCGCGCAATGGAGTGAACTCATATACACCAGTATTGATATCAGGAGAGAACACCCGAATCTGATTTGCCAAACAATCGTCATACAGAATCTTCACCTTATCGGTGTCATCCATTGCGAGCGATAAGTTAGCCGCCATGAATTCTGCAGGGTAATACGCTTTGAGCCATGCAGTCTGATAGGCTAGAAGCGCATAGGCGGCAGCGTGGGACTTATTAAATCCGTAGCCCGCAAAACGCTCCATCAAATCATAAATTTCGTTTGCTTTGAATTCACTAATACCACCAGCTTTAGCACCATCACTAAAGATCTTGCGATGCTGTGCCATTTCTTCTGGCTTTTTCTTACCCATCGCACGACGCAACATATCAGCGCCACCCAAAGAATAGCCACCGATCAACTGCGCCATCTGCATCACCTGCTCTTGGTACACCATAATGCCGTAGGTTTCACGTAGAACAGGCTCAATGCGAGGGTCTGGATACTCGACCTTTTGACGACCATGCTTACGCTCAATGAAGTCTGGAATCAAGTCCATTGGCCCAGGGCGATACAAGGCTACCAAAGCAATAATGTCTTCGAAGCGGTCAGGCTTAGCTTCACGTAGCATGCCTTGCATGCCGCGACTTTCAAGCTGAAACACTGCAACGGTATTAGCCTTCTTTAAGACCTCAAACGCCTTCTCATCGTCTAATAGGATTTCACCAATATTCCAATCTTTGCGCTCAGGATGCAAAGCTTTAATCCAGCGCTCTGCAGCAGCCAAAATCGTGAGGGTTGTCAGGCCTAAGAAGTCAAACTTCACTAGACCGATTGCCTCAACATCATCTTTATCAAACTGGCTAATTACAGAGCTACTGTCTTGGTCTTTTGTCTCTTGGGTATATAGCGGGCAAAAATCAGTAAGACGTCCAGGAGCAATCAATACACCTCCAGCATGCATTCCCACGTTACGCGTCATACCCTCTAGCTGCTCAGCTAAAGAGAGCAGTTGACGTACCTCATCTTCATTCTTTTCGCGCTCGGCTAATTGCTTCTCTTCTTTCTTGGCCATATCAATCGTCATGTATTGACCTGGCTTATTGGGCACAAGCTTGGCAATACCATCGACAAAGTTATAACCTTGTTCTAATACACGCCCTACATCTCGAATGGCCGCTCTAGCAGCCATCGTTCCAAAAGTGGCAATCTGACTGACAGCATCTTTGCCATATTTATCTTTAACGTATTGAATGACGCGATCGCGCCCATGTTGGCAAAAGTCGATATCAAAGTCGGGCATCGATACCCGCTCTGGATTTAAGAAGCGCTCAAACAGTAAGTTGTATTTCAAAGGATCTAGATCAGTAATACCCAATGAATACGCTACCAAAGAACCTGCACCAGATCCCCGCCCTGGCCCCACTGGCACACCATTATTTTTGGCCCAGTTAATAAAATCTGCCACGATCAAGAAGTAGCCTGGGAAGCCCATTTGCGAAATAGTCTTCACCTCAAATACTAGGCGATCGTGATAACGCTGCTGTTCTTTATTACGCACCTCTGGATCAGGAAAATTGCGCTCCATATGGCGCTTTAAGCCAATCTCTGATTGCGCCAATAAATAGTCATCCAAAGTAACGCCTTGTGGCGTCGGAAAATCCGGCAGGCGTGGTTGACCAAGTACTAAAGATAAATTACAACGTTTTGCGATCTCAACAGAGTTGGCTACAGCAACCGGTATGTCTGCAAACCGTTTTTCCATTTCGACTTGGCTTAAGAAATATTGCTCTTCATTAAATTTCTTTTGGCGACGAGGATTACCCAATAACTCACCTTCAGCAATACAAACGCGCGCCTCGTGCGCGGTGAAATCACTCTTTTGCATGAATTGCACTGGGTGTGTAGCAACTACTGGTAAATCAAGCTCACTGGCTAAATGGCAAGCTAGTTGAACCTGCTTTTCATCCTGGGGATGGCCCCCACGCTGCACTTCCAGATAAAAGGAATTTGGGAATAATGCATTGAGGCGCTGTGCCGCTATTTTGGCCTGTTCATCTTGACCAGCTAATAGAGCCGCGCCCACTTCACCACTGCGAGCTCCTGATAGTGCAATTAAGCCAAATGCCAAAGTACGCTTAGCAGCCTTATCTTCTTCTTTCGCAGCAGGCTCACTAAACCATGCCATATCGACTTCAGCTCGTCCGCGTGTTTGATTATCTAAGGATGCCCGACTCAATAACTGGCAGAGATTTAAATAACCAGAATGGTTTTGAACTAAAAGCAATAAACGATGAGGTTGATCTGGATCCTGAGGATTGCTAATCCAAATATCCGCACCAGCAATCGGTTTGACACCCCCAGAGCGGGCAGCTGTATAAAAGCGCACCAAACCAAATAAATTACTCAAGTCCGTCAGCGCCAAAGCCCCCATATCATCCTTAGCAGCGGCAGCGACAGCATCATCAATGCGAACGACCCCATCCGTAATCGAAAACTCGGAATGAAGGCGAAGATGAACAAAACGGGGTGAAGCCATGAGATGATTTTAGCTGTGTCTAAGTTCAAAAACCCTCCCTCCCAACCAGTCGGCTACCGCGGGCGATTTGCCCCTTCTCCGACCGGCCCCTTACATGCAGGATCGCTTGTTGCGGCGCTTGGAAGCTGGCTAGATGCCCGAAAAAATGGTGGGAAATGGCTACTCAGAATCGAGGATTTAGATACCCCCCGCTCTATTCCAGGAGCCGACCAGCAAATACAAGCTCAACTACTGGCCTGTGGCCTATCTTGGGATGAAGATGTCACATGGCAATCACAGCGGCAAGCAGGCTATGAAAAAGCCTTAGAACAGCTCAATTTATTCAAACTGATCTACCCCTGCACCTGCTCAAGACAAACCATTGCACAAACTCTCTCTCAAATGGGAATTCAAACTCCCCGCAATCAAGAAATGGTTTATCCGGGAACGTGTCGGCCAGATCCATCAAGTGTCTACTCTTTAGAAGATCTCAAAAATACTCAAGTTGCATGGCGACTTGCTCTACCTTCCCAATGCACCATTCAATTTGAAGATGCATTACTAGGAATACAAGGCCAGCAACTCAATACCCAAGTGGGAGATTTTGTGATTCGTCGTAATGACGGATTGTTTACCTACCAGCTAGCAGTAGTGGTAGACGATGCACTCCAAGGGATTACGCATGTCGTTCGCGGCGAAGATTTACTTAGCAATACGGGAAGACAAATTCATTTACAGCATATTTTGGGCTTGCCTACTCCACAATATTGCCATCTACCCTTAGTGCTTGATGCGCATGGTGAAAAGCTCAGTAAACAAACTTTAGCTACGCAAATTCAGACGCAGAATGCGCAACAAGCGCTTGCCGAGTTACGTAAAGCAGCAAAACACTTGGGCCTGAGAGAATTACCTGATGGTGAAAATATCACTATTGCAGAGTGGCTACTAGCGGCCACTCATGCCTGGAAAGCCTAATTCGCCTTCACTTCATTTCAAATAATGAATGAATTTATTTTTTCTTAAAGCCGCCAAGTAATGCACCAACGGCGGGCTTTGCTGGAGTGATGCCAACTTTTTTACTCTCTGGAGTCGCAGCCGAGCTGACAGAACTCAGTTCAGCCTCCTTAGGTGCGCCTGGTTCATAAGGCATATAGAAAAATGGATCCGACATTTTTGCGGGGGAGCTTGAATTCGATGAAGTCCTCACTGCAGAAGTAGCGCCTTGAGGTAATGGTTTCACCTCTAACTTGCGTTTCATCAACTTTTCAATATCGTCTAGCAGGCGCTTTTCACTTGCATCGACTAAAGCAATCGCATCACCTGTGCTGCCCGCACGCCCAGTTCTACCAATGCGATGAATAAAATCTTCTGCGTTGTAAGGCAGTTCATGATTAATCACACAAGGCATATCAGGAATATCTAAGCCACGCGCTGCCACATCGGTTGCCACTAATACCTCAATCGCACCCGACTTAAAAGCATCCAAAGTGAGCGTACGTTCGCCCTGACTCTTATCACCATGAATAGCGCCCGCTTTAATGCCATCGCGCTCTAAAGCGCGTGCTAGCTTGGCACAGCCTAGACGGCTATTGGTAAAGATGATGCATTGACGCGATAAACCTTGGCGGGTACGGTTCTCTAGAACCTTCACAATAGCGCCCTGCTTATCGCTAGATGACACCATATGAACCACTTGCTTTACGGTATCTGCCGCAGCATTTTGACGAGCAACTTCTACTGTCACTGGAGTACGTAAGTAACTTTGTGCCAGTTTTTTAATTTCTGGAGAAAACGTTGCGGAGAATAAAAGAGTTTGTCTTTGCGCTGGAATTAAATTAATGATGCGTTGTAGATCAGGCAAGAAACCCATATCGAGCATGCGATCTGCTTCATCTAGCACTAACAACTCTACTTGGGATAAATTTGCCACCTTAGAACCAATGTGATCTAACAAACGGCCTGGGGTCGCAATCAAGATCTCAACGCCATTACGTAATAAGGCGACCTGCTCTTTCATATCCACGCCACCATAAACAACGGCAGTACGCAGATCAGTGTGTTTGGAGTAGCTGGCGGCATTCTCAGCTACCTGAACTGCTAGCTCGCGCGTCGGCGTTAATACCAGCGCACGAATTGGATGACGTGCTGGAGAAGCGCTATTACTAGCATGTCGCAAAATCTTTTGAATAATCGGCAATACAAAGGCAGCAGTTTTACCTGTGCCCGTTTGGGCAGCACCCATTAAGTCACTACCTGCCAATACATGGGGAATAGATTGCGCTTGAATTGGTGTCGGGATGGTGTATCCCTGCTCAGATACCGCTTTTTGAATCAGTGGATCTAAACCAAAGTCAGCAAAAGTGATTGTTGCCGCAGGAGTGTCGCTAGGGGTGGTAACTTCACCAGCCCCTGTAGAGGGAGTTATTTCAGTAGCAGTATTTGTCAAGGTAACTTACAGAATGGCAGCGATGCCTGCCTTAGCAGTGGCAGCATCCTCAGCCGATTTAACGCCGGAAACGCCGACTGCGCCGATGGTATGACCGTCTATCTCAATATTAACTCCGCCCTCTAACATGCCTGAGACGTGCGGGGCAGATAAAAATGCATGGCGGCCATTATTAATAATTTCTTCGTAAACACGAGTTTCACGTTTACCCATTGCAGCAGTACGCGCTTTTTCTTGAGCAATATAAGCAGACAAGGGAGCACAACCATCACGACGAATTAAACCCAACATATGACCACCTTCATCACAAACAGCAATAGTGACTGCCAAGTTATGGTCAGCAGCATATTTATTTGCGGCATCCAAAATCTTCTGAGCAGCTGCTTGTGTCAAATAGTTTTTAGTAGCTAACATGTTTAATCTTTCTATCTCGAATATCGTTCAGTAAATGCAATATCAATGCATGAATTATAAGGGGTATAGGGGCATTATCCCGGCCAGCGCCTTATTTTAAGTACTCCTGAGCCGCTACAACACCGCTTTCCTTGGGTTTGTAGCCCATAGAACCCAGACTCATCTCTACTCCGCTCAGGGCTGCCATCAAGCTAAGCTCATTACAGTCACCCAAATGGCCAATACGGAAAATTTTTCCTTTGAGCTTGCCAAGGCCAGTTCCTAGAGAGAGATTGAACTTTTCTAGAGCATGTTTGCGCAAGGTATCGGCATTCATTCCTTCGGGCACTACTACACCAGTGAGAACCGGAGAATAAGCACTAGGATCCTGACATTGATTTTCTAGGCCCCAAGCTGCTACTGCACGACGACAAGCTTCTGCCAGGCGCTGATGACGAGCAAAAATATTATCTAAGCCCTCATTCATCATCATGTCCATAGATTCGTGTAAACCGTACATCAGATTAGTACTAGGTGTAGTTGGCCAATAACCCGTTTTATTCATTTCCAAAATCTCATCCCAAGCCCAATATGATTTTGGAATCGTATTGTGTTTGCTCACTTCAATTGCCTTAGGTGAGAGCGCATTAAATCCAATACCCGGCGGCAACATCAAGCCTTTTTGTGAACCAGAAATAGTAACGTCGGCGCCCCAAGCATCATGCTCATAGTCTGCAGAGCCTAGGCCTGATACGCTATCAACGAGCAGTAAGGCAGGATGTTTTGCTGCGTCAATTGCTTTACGAACAGCCAAGATATTGGATGTCATGCCTGTAGAAGTTTCGTTATGCACAACACAGACCGCTTTGATCTGATGTTGTGTGTCTTTGCGTAAACGCTCTTCAATCACAGATGCATCAACACCCCAACGCCAAGTGTCATGACCTTCCTTGCCTACCACTTCGATATCTAAACCGAGTCGTTTGGCAAGTGCCCGCCATAAATTCGCAAACTGTCCAGTTTCATAAAACAATACTTTGTCGCCAGGATTCAGAACGTTTACCAAAGCAGCTTCCCATGCACCCGTTCCGGATGCGGAATAAATCATGACTGGTTGTGAAGTCTTAAAAATCTTTTTAATACCCTCCAATACCTTGAGACCAAACTGAGCAAACTCAGGTCCACGATGATCGATGGTTTGATAGCTAATAGAACGTAGAACACGGGATGGCACTGGACTAGGTCCAGGAATGTGTAAAAAGTGACGTCCTGAAGGATGGTTATCGAGTTTCAGCATGCTTTGTCTCACTGAGTTTTTGGGTTAATAGTGGCGATAGTGTACGGGAAATTTCCCCAATTTTCTATTTTGTATGCAAAAAATATGCTTTCAGAATCAAAAATAAAGCCAAAATAAGGGTTTATTTATCATTTACCTTAGATTATCATTATTTTGTATACAAATTAAGGCATAAACATGACGCTGTTAGAACAAGCCGGTTCTCAAAATTTGCATGAAGCAACCTTTCAAACCCTAAAGTCATTATTGGTTGAGGGAAAGATTGCCCCTGGCAGCAAACTCAATGAGCGGGAACTTGCAGAACGCTTGAATGTCTCACGCACACCTATTCGAGAGGCGATTCGTCGGCTGGCGGCAGATGGCTTAGTCGAATTGATCGCCAATCGTGGCGCCATTGCAGTACAACTGAGCATTGATGATGTGATTCACACCTTTGATGTG
>CANIMS010000003.1 GCA_947468785.1 Betaproteobacteria bacterium | reverse complement strand
CTAAAAAGACTGGCTATATCTGCACTATTTCTCCGCCACTTCCAGATTTTCCCAGCGACGATCCAGAGAAAGATACTGCGCGCCTAAATCTTTGGATCGAAGAACTTGTTCGTCAAAGACCAGCAGAGTACTATTGGGTACATAAACGTTTTAAACATAGACCGCCTGGTGAACCCAGCCTTTACAAGTAAACGGAATTCTTTTGATTACAACTTCAACGATGGCACGCAAACTTCGCTTCACTAAGATGCATGGGGCTGGTAATGATTTCATTGTGCTCAATGGCATAGACCAAGATCTGAGTAACATCACTCGCGAGCAATGGCGAGCATTGGCACATCGTCAGTTTGGAATCGGCGCCGATCAAATTCTCTTGGTGGAAAAAGCCACTCGTCCAGATGCTGACTTTCGATATCGGATTTTTAATGCTGACGGCGGCGAAGTAGAGCAATGCGGGAATGGCTCGCGCTGCTTTGTCCGCTATGTACTAGATCATGGCCTATCCACTAAAAATCCACTTCGAGTAGAAGTGGCCCACACTATTCTGACTCTTAAGTCTCAAGCCGATGATCAGGTTGAAGTCGATATGGGTGCACCGATTTTTGAACCTGCACTTGTTCCATTCAACCCTGAGGGCTTAGCAAGTCTCCAAGAATTTCATGAGATGCTGTACGCTCTAGCTCTCAATGCGCCTGCCGAACATGATGACTGGGTCGCTGTTCTATCGATGGGAAATCCCCATGCTGTCCAAGTGGTGGGCGATGTCGATAGCGCCCCTGTTTTAGAAGAAGGGCCAGCAATCGAATCTCATCCAGCCTTTCCAAATAAGGTGAATGCAGGGTATATGCAAATCATCAATCGTAATGAGATTAAATTACGAGTATTTGAACGGGGTGCAGGCGAGACTTTAGCCTGTGGGACGGGCGCTTGTGCAGCCGTGGTATCTGGTATTCGCAGAGCCTTGCTCGATTCACCGGTGACAGTACACACTCGTGGAGGTGACTTACAGGTCGCCTGGGGTGGAATAGTTGATGATGTTGCACAGCCCGTGATCATGACCGGCCCTGCAACAACTGTTTTCGAGGGCGAAACAGAAATCTAAATGCCGTACTTCTCTCGATAGGCTTTAACCGCCGGTAGATAAGTTGTTAACTCCGCATCGCTTGAGGCAGTTAAAAAAGACATTAGGTCTGCCAAATTCGCAATCGCAATCACTGGCAAGCCAAACTCTTGCTCAACCGCCTGAACTGCAGATTTTTCACCAACATCAGTAGCAGTGCCCGATCTTTCCATGCGATCTAAGGCGATCAAAACGGCGGCTGGCTGTGCGCCAGCCCCACGAATAAGATCAACCGATTCACGCACAGATGTCCCCGCTGAAATCACATCGTCAATAATGACGACTTTGCCCTTTACCGGGGCGCCAACCAATGAGCCGCCCTCACCATGATCTTTGGCTTCTTTGCGGTTGTAGGCGAAGGGCACATTGATTCCATCGTCTGCCAATGCAATCGCTGTAGCAGCAGCTAAAGTGATTCCCTTGTAGGCAGGGCCATAAAGCATATCGAACTCCATTTTGGATTCTTTTAGGGCATTAGCGTAGTAACGACCTAAGGCGCTTAATCGGGCGCCGTCATTAAAACCACCGGCATTAAAGAAATAAGGTGAAAGTCGTCCAGCTTTAGTTTTAAACTCCCCAAACGACAAAACCTTTGCCTCTAAGGCAAAACGAATAAAGTTATCTTGATTAGAATTTTTTGAGCTCATAGGCCTACATGTTACGCATCATTTCCGCGAACCTCAACGGTATCCGTTCTGCAGTTAAAAAAGGCTTTCTGCCGTGGGCTGTAAAGCAAAAAGCTGACTTCATTTGTATGCAGGAGCTTAAAGCCCACCGCGATGACCTAGAAGATGCCATCTTGAATCCCGATGGCTTGCATGGATTCTTTCATCATGCTGAGAAAAAGGGATATAGCGGTTGCGGTATTTACACTCCTCACAAGCCAGATGAGGTGCTTTATGGCTATGGAAACGAAGAGTTTGATGCTGAGGGTCGTTACGTTGAAGCGCGCTTCAAAGGGCTCTCAGTCATCTCGGTCTACATGCCCTCAGGCTCAAGTTCGCCAGAAAGACAGGAGGCTAAATATCGCTACCTTGATAGTTTTTTGCCTCACCTAGTCAAACTCAAGAAATCCGGACGTGAGATTGTTCTATGCGGCGATGTGAATATTGCTCATCAAGAAATAGACCTTAAGAACTGGAAAGGGAATTTGAAAAATTCAGGCTTCCTTCCAGAAGAGCGCGCATGGCTCACTAACTTATTTGACAAAGTGGGTTATGTAGATGTGTATCGCAAGCTAGAACCCAAAGCGGGAGAGTCTTGCTACACCTGGTGGAGCAATCGTGGCCAAGCCTATGCTAAGAATGTCGGATGGCGCATTGACTATCACATTAGCACTCCTAGTATTGCCAACACAGCCAAGAAAACCAGCGTCTATAAAGATGAACGCTTTTCAGATCACGCTCCACTCATCATGGATTATGACTGGAAAA
This sequence comes from Betaproteobacteria bacterium, assembly GCA_947468785.1. Taxonomy (GTDB): domain Bacteria; phylum Pseudomonadota; class Gammaproteobacteria; order Burkholderiales; family Burkholderiaceae; genus Polynucleobacter. The sequence goes on along the minus strand of CANIMS010000003.1, from coordinate 19,496 downwards.
TCTAACTCTTAATATTAGTCAGAATCTTTTTTAATCTGCACTACTTTGAAATGAATCGTTGCCCAAATCAATAAGAGCACAGGTGCGCCAATAATAGCCGTGCCATAGAAAAATGCTGGATAGCCAAATGAGTCTACAAAGACTCCTGAAAAGCCAGCCAACCATTTGGGAATTAGCAGCATCATGGAACTAAACAAAGCGTATTGTGTTGCTGAATAGCGAATATTGGTCAGCGCCGATAAGAATGCAATAAAGGCTGAACTAGCAATGCCTGAGCTCAGATTGTCTGCCGAAATGACCCAAACTAAGCCTTGTAAATCGTGCCCTTGAGTTGCTAACCAAGCAAACAACAAATTACTTACAGCCGACAGCACTGCCCCTAGAAACAGAATCCTCAAAACACCAAATCGTAACGTTAAGACTCCGCCAATAAAAGCGCCAACTAAAGTCATGATGACGCCAAACACTTTGCTTACCGCCGCCACTTCATCTTTGGTATAGCCCATATCTACATAAAAGGGGTTAGCCATAATGCCCATGACGATATCGCTAATCCGATAAATCGCAATCAAGGACAAAATCAAAATAGCATGCCAACGATAGCGGTGAATAAATTCTGTAAATGGCTCAATCAAGGTTTGGTGTAGCCAAGCTTTAACATTCCGAGCCTTGGGAAGCTCAACCCGAGCAGGCTCTTTACTTAATAAAGTGGTGAGTACTCCAACACCAATGGAGGCTGCCATACAAAGATACGCAAACTGCCAGGCGCTGGGATCATAAGACCCCGAACCAGTTTCTGCACGGGCAGCTAGCCATAAAACGCCAGCGCCTGCCCAAATTAAAGCCAATCGATATCCAGTTTGATAAGTAGCAGCAAGAGCAGCCTGATGATCGCTATTGGCTGACTCAATTCGAAAAGCATCCAATGCAATATCTTGTGTAGCTGATCCAAATGCAACCAATAGGGCGCACCAGACTACTGTATTTAATGCGAGCTTCGGATCAACGCTAGACATTCCTACTAAGCCAATAATGATGAGTGCTTGAGCAAAAAGCAGCCAACTCCGCCTACGGCCAAATAATTTAGTGAGCACTGGGATTTGCAAGCGATCTACTAAAGGAGCCCACATCCACTTGAAGGCGTATATCAATCCAACCCAGGTGAGATATCCAATGGTGCTGCGATCAATACCGGCTTCGCGCAACCAAAAGCTGAGTGTTCCTAGTATTAGTAAAAGTGGAAGGCCGGCAGAGAAACCCAGAAATAACATTCGAAGACAAGGCCATTCGAGGTAAACCCGAAAATCCTTCAACCAAGAACGAACTGCTTTAGACACGATGCTAAGCGCTACGAATGCGGAACAGCGCCAAACTGCCAAAGAAATTAGGCAATAAGGTCACTTGTCGACCTTCGTGCAAGATACATTGATCTACTATTTGCAGACCAAGACTAGAAGCAAGCTTTTCAAAATCCGCAACGGTAAGCACACGCACGTTAGGGGTGTTGTACCACTGATAAGGCAAGCTCTTAGAGACTGGCATACGACCCAATCCAACTGCCAAACGATGAGACCAATGACCAAAGTTCGGGAAAGAGATGATGGACTCTTTCCCAACACGCACAACTTCGCGTAGGATTTTTTCGGTTTGATGAATCGTCTGTAAGGTCTGTGAAAGCACAACAGTATCAAAACTATTATCTTCAAAAAGCGCTAGGCCGCCTTCTAAGTCTTGCTGAATAACATTCAAACCTTTTTGCACACAAGACAGAACGCGTCCATCATCAATCTCTACGCCATAGGCATGAACTGGTTTTTGTTTTTGTAAAAACTCTAAAAAACTACCGTCACCGCAACCCAAGTCCAAAACCTGAGTATTCGGTGCAATCCAGTTTGCAATAGCAGAAAAATCAGCACGAATATTCTTGTTGATCATGATGGGGCCCCAAGCATTTGCTCAAAATAGGCACGTATCAGACTGTGATATCTAGGATCATCTAATAAGAAAGCATCATGACCGTGAGGTGCGTCAATCTCCGCATAACTCACTTCACTCTTATTGGAAAGAAGGGACTGCACAATCTCACGACTGCGCTCAGGCGGGAAACGCCAATCTGTAGAAAAACTCACGACTAAAAACTTAGCCTGGACTTCAGCTAGCGCGCGATCAAGACTGCCCTCATAGCGCCGCGCAGGATCAAAATAATCTAGTGCACGCGTAATTAGTAAATAGGTATTGGCATCAAAATAGGTTGAAAACTTATCCCCCTGATAGCGCAAATAACTTTCAACCTCAAATTCCACATCAAAACTAAATCGGTAGTCATTAGACTCCCCATTAGGGCGCTGTAACTCACGCCCAAACTTTTCAGCCATATCATCATCAGACAAATAAGTAATGTGGCCAACCATTCGCGCTAATCGCAATCCGCGCTTTGGCACTACGCCATATTCATAATAGTTGCCACCATGAAAATCGGGATCAGACAAAATAGCATTACGCGCTACTTCATTAAAAGCAATGTTCTGTGCGCTCAACCTCGGGGTTGATGCCACGACTACGCAATGCTCTAGACGTTTGGGAAACTGAATAGCCCAGGCCATTGCTTGCATGCCGCCCAGGCTTCCGCCCATCACAGCAGCAAATTTACGAATTCCCAATTTATCAGCCAAGCGTGCTTGAGTATTCACCCAGTCTTCAACCGTGACAACCGGAAAGTCAGCACCATAAGGCTTTCCAGATGCTGGATTAATGCTCATTGGACCTGTTGATCCAAAGCATGAGCCTAAATTATTCACGCCTATGACAAAAAAATGATTGGTATCAACCGGTTTACCGGGACCGATCATGTTGTCCCACCAACCCATATCCTCTGGATCATCAGGGCTGGGGCCAGCAACATGATGCGATGCATTTAGTGCATGGCAAATTAAAACAGCGTTACTTTTATCGGCATTGAGTTTGCCGTACGTTTCAATGACTAAATCATAGCCAGATAACATGGCGCCACTCTGCAAAGGCAGTGGCTCGGCAAAATGGATAGTATTTCTAGAGAGATGTAGCTCGCTCATTCTGAGAGAAGGATGCGCAAACTAATATCAGACGCTTCGGTTGGCAACTTCTTAAACCCGCTACGCGCAAATCGATGCCAGCGTCCCAAAACAAAGCTCATCAACATTGCAGCTCGAATGCTGACCTCTTCTTGGCCTACTTGTGCCCATGCGCCGCCTTGGGTTTGAGCAATACGCAATGCTTGTTTGAGTGAGGCTTCAACTCGATCTAAGACCTGAGTAATCCGCTCCTGTAAACGATCATCCTCTTGCAGCAAAGCATCACCCAGCAAAACACGGGTCATTCCAGGATTCTTTTCAGCAAAGAACAAGAGCATTTGCAAAATACCGCGTGCTTGTGCGAGACCCGACTCCTCTTTTTGATTGATTTGATTAATCAAACCAAAAACAGTTTGCTCAATAAAAGAGATCAGGCCTTCAAACATTTGCGCTTTACTTGCGAAATGCCGATATAGCGCTGCTTCAGAAACTTGAATTTTGGCCGCTAGGGCAGCGGTTGTAACCCGCTCCGCTTTCGGGTTTTGCAGCATCTCTGCAAGCACTTGCAGAATTTGCAGGCGGCGCTCGCCTGGGCGTGGACGCTTGCGTACCTGCCCATCACCAGCACTGCTGTCACTCGCATCTCTTGGCTCTAAAGATTCACGCATGTTTTAAAAATTACCTTGAGCGAATCATTGTGCCGAACGCTTGCTCGGTCAAAATTTCTAGTAATAGGGAATGCTCAATTCGTCCATCAATAATGTGAACTGAATTCACACCACTCTTAGCAGCATCTAAGGCGGATGAGATTTTGGGCAGCATTCCACCAGAAATCGTGCCATCAGCAAACAGGGCATCAATCTCTCGAGCTGTTAAGTCTGTTAAGAGAGTGCCATTCTTATCCATCACTCCAGGAATATTGGTCATCATGACCAATTTCTCCGCATGAAGAATTTCAGCCATCTTGCCAGCAACGAGGTCTGCATTAATGTTGTAAGCCTGACCCTCTTCACTAAATCCAATCGGAGAAATGACTGGGATGAAGGCGTCGTCTTGTAAGGCTTTAACCACTGCTGGATTGATTGCATCAATCTCACCAACAAAGCCTAAATCAATCATGCCTCCAGGCTTGCTTTCATCAGCAACTAACATTTTTTTAGCGCGAATGAGTCCGCCATCCTTGCCAGTCAGGCCAACTGCCTGACCACCAAAGTGATTAATGAGCATCACAATATCTTGCTGCACTTCACCGCCAAGTACCCATTCCACGACTTCCATGGTTTCTTCGTCGGTGACGCGCATTCCCTGAATAAATGTTCCAGTCTTGCCAATCTTCTTTAGCGCTTCATCAATTTGTGGGCCACCACCGTGAACTACAACGGGATTCATTCCTACCAACTTGAGCAAAATAACGTCGCGCGCAAAACTTTCTTTGAGGCGCTCTTCTATCATGGCATTCCCGCCGTACTTAATCACAATAGTTTTACCGTGATAAGAACGGATGTAAGGCAAAGCCTCAGCAAGAATCTCTGCCTTTAATAAAGGGGAGATATCGCTAATAGTCGGTAATGGCTTAGTCATTGCAGCTTAAATTTATTCGCCAAATAATTTTTGACGGAGTTCGCGACGCTCTTGAGCCTCAAGAGATAAGTTAGCCGTAGGTCTTGCAATCAAACGGTTCAAGCCAATCGGTTCGCCCGTTTCCTCACACCAACCATAGTCACCTGACTCTATACGAGCTAAGGCTTGCTCTACTTTTTTCAGCAATTTACGTTCGCGATCACGAGTACGCAGCTCTAAAGCATGCTCTTCTTCGATTGTTGCGCGATCAGCTGGATCTGGTACCAAAATATTTTCGCGAAGATGTTCAGTAGTCTCTGAAGCATTCTTCAAAATATCTTCCTTCAAGGTCAATAACTTTTGACGGAAAAAATCTAACTGTGCAGCATTCATGTAGTCCTTATCGGACATCTTGAGTAATTCAGCCTCAGTTAAAGGGCCGCCCTTAGGAGCTTTAGGACTTGCAGCCTTACTGCTAGCTTTTGTAGTGCTTGCTGGTTTTGTTGCTGTTTTTACCGTCATTTCATTCTTTCCTGGATTTGAAGCATTATTGCCTCATTCTGCCAAAGTTTTACAGCCCTTCAATCAATATTTATCAATAGAGACCGTGGCGGCGGATTGTACCCGAATCTACCGGACCAAACATCCCTCAAGCCCTGCCAATAAGGTGTCCTTAGGCAAATCAATGCCAATGAAGACCATCCTAGTTTGCTTGGTTTCAGTGCCCCAGGGGCCTGCCATATCACTACCCATCATCTGATGTACCCCCTGGAAGACCACTTTTTGATTGCTTCCTTTGACGTAGAGAACGCCTTTGTAGCGCAGCATCTTCTCTCCAAAGACTTCCAAAATGCCTCCCAAGAAGTCTTCCAACTTTTGATGGTCAAAGGGTTTATCACTACGAAAAACGAAGGATTGGATGCGATCTGTGTGCCCTGCATGGTCATGGTGCTGGTGATCATGGCTATGGTCATGCCCACAAGTACTATGGTCGTGATCATGATCATGGTGGTGGTGATCTTCCTGCTCCAAGAAATGCGGGTCAATTTCTAATTTAGCGTTGAGATTGAAACCTTTGAGGTCTAAAACGGCGCTGAGGGGTACCACCCCCTTAGAAATGCCCGTGATAGGAGCTCTAGGGTTCATGCGCATCAATCGATTACGCAAAGACTCTACTTCTGCAGGTGTAACTAAATCAGTCTTGGTAATAAAGATCTGGTCTGCAAAGCCCACCTGACGTTGAGCCTCTTCATGCTCGGTCAGCTGTTGTGGGCCATGTTTAGCGTCCACCAATGTGACAACGGCGTCTAAAACATAATGATCAGCAACGTCATCATCCATAAAGAAAGTTTGTGCCACAGGGCCTGGATTAGCAACGCCAGTGGTCTCAATCACGACTCGATCAAAACTAATCTTTTTATCTTTACGTTGTTCCCACAAGGCATTGAGTGCTTCAACAAGGTCGCCACGAATGGTGCAGCAAATACAACCATTGCTCATCTGCACAATATTTTCTTGATTGTCTTGAACCAAAATATCGTTATCAATATTTTCTTCGCCAAACTCGTTTTCAATTACGGCAATTTTTTTGCCATGCTTTTCCGTAAGAATGTGCTTTAACAATGTAGTTTTGCCGCTACCTAAAAAGCCAGTCAATATGGTTACTGGAATTAATGCCATCAATGATCCAATCAAAATCTAGTGGTAATACATTCCCGAAGCGGGAAACCTAATATCTTACCGAGTTCCTCAGCCTTTACCAGCCTTTGCACGAGGATGGGCTTTATCGTATGCCTGAGCTAGGTGCTGGAAGTCGAGGGAGGTATAAATTTGGGTGCTCGCAATGCTGGCATGGCCCAGCATCTCCTGCACAGCACGTAAGTCTTGGGAGGATTGCAATACATGACTGGCAAAGCTGTGGCGCATCATGTGGGGATGCACGTGGGTTGGTAAGCCGGCACGGATCGCCAAGGTGCGCAATCTTGCCTGAACAGTTCGTGGAGAGAGTCGTTTGCCAGTAGCCGACAGAAAAAGGCCGATAGATTGCTCTGGATATGTTCCTGCGTCACGAAGCTTGCGCCATGCCAACAAAGACTTCATTGCTGGCTCACCGACAGGTACAGAGCGCCTTTTGCCGCCCTTACCAAGAACGGTTACCTCAGAGGCATCCCAGTCCAACCAACCCGCAGATTCATGCTGACGGTCCTTACTTTGCATGACATCAATCCCTAAGAGTTCTGAAAGACGCAATCCAGAGGAATAGAGCAAATCAATAATGGCAGCATCACGAATCGATTCCAAATCTTTTTTGTCATTAGCCTCTTTGACTGCTTGATTTACAAGGGCCAGAGCCTGCTCAACCGATAAAGCTTTAGGGAGTGATTTGAGTCGCTTAGGAGCTTTGACATCATCTACTGGATTAGCAATTAAATGGGTGGTCACTTTACCCGCACGCGCATCGCGTCTGGCATCTTTCTCGGTTAACCATGAATACCAACCGCGCCATGCAGAGAGCGCTCTTGCAATACTGCGAGATGACTTTCCTTTGGAATGTAAACGTCCCGCCCAACGACGGACATGACCATTAGTCACTCTTAATAAATCGATTGACTCTTCTTGCGCAAAATGTTGTAGCTCACTCAAATCCAAACGATACGCAGTCAAGGTATGCCCAGAAAGTTGACGCAGCACATGTAGCTCATGCAGATACTCTTGCATGAGAGGATGTAAATCAGTTAGCTGTAACTTCATAAGCCTGGATGCGATCCAAAGCTGCTGCCGTTAATTCGGCAATCTGCCGCAAATAGAATGCGCCCATGTCTGCAGTAAAGCGTGTTTCATCTTTGCTGGCTAATAACAGGACCGCTGGAGATTGATTCATTCCGATACTTTTTCCTAGAGGTAAGCCAATGGCCACCATGCTTTGCCACTCAGAATCAATAGTGGTCTGACTGGCCAATAAATCGACACTTGCAGCCGCTAGCTCTTTAGCCGATCCACACAAAGGTGTATCAATCCACGGCCCAAATGCAGAATTGGGGGAAAGCAATTGGGCTGCCTCAACCTCAAATACTTCAGCCAGTCCAGTAGTAATAGCTGCCTCAACCTCTGTCTTATTGTTTGCCTTCATCAAGCATAACAACCAAGCCACTAAACTTTGTTGGGTTTTATCGTTGCGACTTCCAAAGTGCAACATCTCGCTCAAACGTCGATTGAGCTCTTGATTTTGAGTACGCAAAACAGTCATCTGACGCTCTTGCAAAGAAATTGCGCGATCTTCATGCGGATGTTTGATCCGAATTTCATTAAAGAGATCTGCATAGCGCTCAAAAAATCCAGGGGTTACCCGCAACCATTCTGCGACTAACTCTTCTTGCTCTGCCTGCTTTGGATCAATTGCGCTCATCTATCTCTTTCTTCAATTTTGTATTGCACTTCATCAGCCCAATTTCTTACGCAACAACTCATTTACTTGACCAGGATTTGCTTTGCCCTGAGAGGCTTTCATGATCTGTCCAACTAGAGCATTAAATGCTTTCTCTTTGCCAGAGCGGAACTCTTCCACCGACTTCTGATTGGCTGCAAGCACTTGATCAATGATTGCCTCTAATGCGCCACTATCACTAATCTGCTTTAAGCCCTTTGCGTCAATAATGTGGTCCACCGTACTAATTGTCTTGCCCTCAATCGCTTCATCCCATTGGATGGCAAAGATATCTTTAGCAATCTTATTAGAGATCGTTCCATCTGCAACCCGAGTGAGTAGGGGTGCCAAATGCGTTGCCTTAAGGGGGGCATTTGCAGTAGCAATGCCTGCACGGTTCACTGCAGAGGCAAATTCACCGGCGATTAAATTAGCAGCCGCTTTAGCCAACGGCTTGCCAACGATTGCCAATAACTCTTCAAATACTTTTGCAGTATCACGATCTTGGGTTAACAATTGCGCATCATAAGCACTCAAGCCGAACTCTGCCTGCCATTGATCGCGTAGCTGCGCAGGAAGTGCTGGCATTTGATTGCGAACCTCTGCTATCCATGCATCATCAATGACTACTGGCAACAAGTCTGGATCCGGGAAATAGCGATAGTCGTTCGCATCCTCTTTACTCCGCATGCTACGTGTTTCTTGACGATCAGGATCGTACAAACGCGTTTCCTGCACCACAGTACCGCCATCTTCAATCAACTCAATTTGACGACGAACCTCATATTGAATCGCTTCTTCTAAAAAGCGGAAAGAGTTCAAGTTTTTGATTTCACAGCGTGTGCCGAATTCGGTCTGCCCTTTAGGCCTCACTGAGACGTTGGCATCACAGCGGAAAGATCCTTCTTGCATATTGCCATCACACACACCCAACCAAACCACCAGAGTATGTAAAGCCTTGGCATAAGCCACAGCTTCAGCAGCACTCCTCATTACTGGCTCAGTCACAATCTCTAGCAGCGGAGTTCCGGCACGATTCAAATCGATCCCACTTGATGGTTCACCATGAGGGCCAATAAAGCCTTCTTCATGAACAGACTTGCCAGCATCCTCTTCCATGTGGGCGCGCGTCAGTTGAACCACTTTTACTTCGTCGCCAACCAAAATTTCGAGTTGTCCGCCTACAACAACCGGGATCTCCATCTGACTAATCTGATAGCCCTTTGGCAAGTCGGGGTAGAAATAATTCTTACGCGCGAAGATACTCGCTGGTGAAATCTTTGCACCAACTGCCAAACCAAAACGAATAGCATGCTCTACTGCTTGACGATTGAGTACAGGCAATACACCAGGCAAAGCTAAATCTACAGGACATGCCTGTGTATTGGGTTGGGCACCAAAACGAGTGTTTGCGCCACTAAATATTTTGGACTTCGTTTGTAGCTGTGTGTGGGTCTCTAGACCAATAACGACTTCCCATTGCATCATGCCACCCCGCTTGCTTGACGCAAATGCCAATCACTGGCTTGCTGATATTGATGTGCTACTTGCAACAAACGTGCTTCAGAAAAATAATTGCCAATCAACTGCATGCCAATTGGTAGGTTATTTGCATTAAACCCACAGGGGACACTCATGGCTGGTAAACCCGCTAAATTGGTGGATAGCGTGTAGATATCTTCTAAATACATTTGCACAGGATCTTTTGACTTTTCACCCAGACGCCAAGCCACATCAGGCGCCACAGGGCCTAAGATGACATCGCATTCTTTGAATGCCGCCTGAAAATCAGCCGCAATAATTCGTCGGATTTTTTGAGCTTGCAAATAATACGCATCATAGTAACCATGACACAACACATACGTTCCGATCATGATGCGGCGTTTCACCTCAGCTCCAAAACCTTGGGTTCGTGACTTCTGATACATATCGCCAAGATCACGATATTCGTTAGCACGAAATCCGTAGCGCACACCATCAAAACGACTCAAGTTACTTGAAGCCTCTGCTGGCGCCAAAACGTAGTAAACCGGTATCGACAATTTCGTCTTAGGCAAACTCACTTCGACTAACTTAGCGCCTAAATTTTCTAAGGCCTTAGCTGCTTCATTTACGGACTTTGCAACATCGCTTGCGAGACCTTCAGCAAAAAATTCTTTGGGCAATCCTACGCGTAATCCTTCTAATGGTTTTGCAGAATTGGAATTGTTTTCTTGCCAAGCTTGATGCAGATAACGCCCATAATCTTCACCAGAGTCAGCGAGTGAAGTTGAGTCGCGTGGATCATGGGAAGACATTGCAGAGAGCAATAGTGCGCAATCTTCAGCGGATTTACCCATGGGGCCTGCTTGATCCAGCGAAGAGGCATAAGCAATCATGCCGTAGCGAGAAACACGCCCATAAGTAGGCTTAATGCCGGTGAGACCACAAAATGCAGCTGGCTGACGAATTGAACCACCAGTATCCGTACCCGTTGCAATGGGAGCCAGACCAGCGGCAACAGCAGCTGCAGAGCCGCCAGAAGAACCGCCTGCAACATGCTCAATATTCCATGGATTTAAGACAGGTCCATATGCAGAATTTTCATTGGATGAGCCCATAGCAAACTCATCCATATTGGTCTTACCAAGACAAACCATGCCTGCGCCATGGGGATTTGATTCATCAGGAATACCGAGATTTGAAACTACTGTGGCATCAAAAGGGCTCTGATAACCAGCCAATATTTTGGAGGCTGCCGTGGATGCCCAACCTCGAGTTACAAAGACATCCTTGTGGGCTAAGGGAATGCCGGTTAACTTGCCTGCTTTGCCTGCAGCAATGAGGGCATCTGCCTTATTTGCTTGCTCTAAGCTTAAGTGAGCATTCACATCAAGATAGGCATTCCAATGCTTTCCTGCCTCAATTCGGTCCAAAAAGAACTGTGTGAGTTCAGTGCTAGAAACCTCTTTTGCTGCCAATGCCTTAGCCATTAAAGCGATAGGGGTGTTGTGCCAACTCATTCAATCACCTTTGGCACTAGGAAATATCCATCTAGCTGTGCAGGGGCTGATTGCATATTTTCAGCTCGATGATCAGATTCGGTAACTTGGTCAACCCTTAGCGGTTGGGCCAAGTCTCGTAAAAATAGGATTGGGTGGGCAAGGGGCTCTAGACCGCTTGTATCAACGGCCTGCATTTCTTCAACCAATGAAAAAACAGCCTGCAACTGAGGCAAAACTGCTTCTGCTTCTGCCTGACTTAACTCAAGTCTAGAAAGGTGCGCAATGCGCTGGACATCATCAAGTTTCATAGGGCGCTGGAGTATCATTCCTATATATTTTTATTAACATCTACTATTTTCCCACTACATCATGTTCGGTTTTTTCCGCAGCTACTTTTCCAATGACCTAGCCATCGACCTAGGAACCGCTAACACATTAATTTACATGCGTGAGCGGGGTATTGTCCTCGATGAGCCGTCAGTTGTGGCAATTCGTCAAGAAGGTGGCCCAAATGGCAAAAAAACCATTTTGGCTGTCGGAAAAGAGGCAAAAGCGATGTTGGGTCGCGTTCCAGGAAATATTGAGGCAATTCGCCCCATGAAAGATGGTGTTATTGCTGACTTCACCATTACTGAACAAATGCTCAAGCAATTTATCAAGCTAGTGCATGAAAGCAAATTATTAAAGCCAAGTCCACGCATCATTATTTGCGTTCCTTGTGGATCGACTCAAGTTGAGCGTCGCGCCATTCGTGAATCTGCATTAGGTGCTGGTGCTTCTCAAGTATTTTTGATTGAAGAACCAATGGCTGCTGCAATTGGTTCTGGCCTCCCAGTTTCAGAAGCGGCTGGCTCTATGGTGGTTGACATCGGTGGCGGCACAACGGAAGTTGGCGTGATGTCATTGGGCGGCATGGTTTACAAAGGCTCAGTTCGTGTTGGTGGCGATAAATTTGATGAAGCGATTACGAACTACATTCGTCGTAACTACGGCATGTTGATTGGTGAGCAAACTGCTGAGTTGATTAAGAAAACGATTGGCTCTGCATTCCCCGGCGCAGAAGTGCGCGAGATGGAAGTGAAGGGCCGCAATCTTTCTGAAGGTATTCCACGTAGCTTTACCGTAACCAGCAATGAAATTCTCGAGGCATTGACTGATCCATTAAATCAAATCGTGACAGCAGTAAAGGCTGCTCTCGAGCAGATTCCACCTGAGTTAGCGTCTGATATTGCCGAACGCGGCATGATGCTCACGGGCGGCGGAGCCTTACTGCGTGACCTTGATCGCCTTTTGCTAGAAGAAACTGGCTTGCCAATTCATGTGGCAGAAGATCCTTTAACTTGCGTCGCTCGTGGTTGCGGCATTGCACTCGAGCGCATGGATAAGTTAGGCGGAGTGTTCTCGCACGAGTAAGCGACATACACGTCGACCAGGGAATTGCAACATAGCGCTCCACCACTTTTCAGACAGGGCATTCCGGCCTTACTTAAACTGATTGTCTGTCTGTCGATCAGCATTGCATTGATGCTGATCGATTTTCGTTTTAAAGCACTCGATCCCATTCGTAATAATGTCAACTGGATTTTGCGTCCGCTTGAATACGTCATGATGATGCCGCGTAAAGCTTATGAGGCGAGCTCAGAATATTTCACTACCCGTGGCACGCTAGACAATGAAAATCAAGTATTAAAAGTTCGACAAGCCGAACTCTCCTTGCTTGCAAATCAATCAGAATTTTTGATGGTGGAAAATCAAAACTTGCGAGAGCTAATGTCCTTGCAAAAACAAGTTCCCTTTAAAACACTGCCTGTTGAAATTCTGTTTAACCCAAGCAATCCAATCTCACAACGCATAGTCATTAACCGCGGCAGTGAAGATGGCCTAAAGCTTGGCAACCCAATCGCTAATGACGCTGGTATTTTGGGGCAAGTGGTTCGTCTATATGACCGCTCGGCTGAAGTGTCATTGTTGGAAGATCGTGATTTCGCTGTACCCGTCCAAGTAGCCCGTAATGGTCTGAGAGCGGCTGTTTTTGGGTCCGGACGAGGCAACCCCCTGGAATTACGATATTTACCGGTTGCTAGCGATCTAGAAGTCGGCGATATTTTGCTTACATCCGGTATCGATGGCGTATACCCGCCTGGTTTTGCAGTTGCGGTCATTAGCAAGATTGAGCGCAATGTCGACAAAAACTCTTCAAATGTATTTTGTACACCGGTAGCCCCCGTTAATCGTTATCGTCAAGCCTTAGCTTTTTTGTATGACCCAAAAATCGATGCAAAAGCCCCAAGCGAAATAAACAAATCGGGTGCTGGTGCAAGCAATACCCCGGGTCGTCGCCAAACTCGTGCGCGAGGCATGCAATGATTGATTTTGAAAGCGGCTATATCCTACGCCCGGTTAATCCGGTATTTATCTATTTCAGTTTATTTTGCGCGCTATTACTAAACCTACTTCCCATTGGGAACTATGGTTGGGTGCCCGATTGGCTAATCCTCTGCATTGTGTTTTGGAATATTCACCAACATCGATACGTCAATGTATTCACCGCATTCATTCTTGGATTGATGATGGATGTGCACAATTCAGACTTGCTTGGATTGCATGCTTTTAGTTACTCGCTGGTGTCTTATATTGCTGTTTTATGGCATAGAAGGATCGTAGCGCTAAGGGTGTATTCACAAGCCCTACATCTTCTTCCCATTTTTTTATTAGTCTCTTTATTTCCAGTCTTGGCGCATTGGGTACTGAGCGGAAGCCTTTACTGGTGGGGCTTAACAGCCGCCATACAGGCTGTAATTGAGGCGCTATTATGGCCACTGGCTACTCGTATCTTGCTTGCGCCTCAGCGACGCCCTTTAGATGTTGATCACAATCGACCACTCTAAGAAGCAGCATGGTCTCTTTTAAAAAGCCTAATCTCAACTCGTTTCAAGAGCGCATTCATATTGCGACTTTATTTGTCACATTTTGTTTTTTGATCTTAGTTGCTCGCTTAGCATGGTTGCAGTTAGTGAGTCACAATAAATATCACCTGCTTGCTGAGAGCAACCGAATTGCTTTAGTGCCCGCCCCAGCAAATCGCGGCCTCATCATTGATCGCAATGGTATTGTGATTGGCAGAAATTATTCTGCGCTAACTCTCGATGTGAATGCTGGGGAAGTGAAGGGGAATGTAGATCAATTGATTGATGATCTATCTGAAATTGTGCTGATTTCACCCAGAGACAGGCGTAACTTCAAAAGATCTCTGGAAGATTCCCGAAATATGGGCACGTTTCCATTACGTTCCATGCTGACCGAGGCAGAAACCGCCCGCTTTATGGCCAATCGATATCGCTTTCCAGGGGTAGAAATCCGCGCCAGAAGCTTTAGAGAATATCCCTATAACGATCTAGGCTCCCATCTACTAGGCTACATTGGCCGTGTTTCACAAAGGGATAAAGAGCGAATGCAAGCTGAGGTTGAGGGCGCTAAAACCGATGATCCAGATGCATTACAAGCCTCCTTTCTTCCAGGCATTCAATATGTAGGGAAAATTGGTCTAGAACAAAGCTATGAATCGGTATTGCGAGGCACCCCTGGATACGATCAAGTTGAAATTACTGCTGGCGGAAAACCAGTGCGTACCTTGGCTAGCTCACCATCAGTACCAGGTAAAAATGTTGTCCTCTCAGTTGACATCAAATTGCAATATTTGGTTGAGCAGTTATATGGAAATTTCCGTGGCGCATTTGTTGCTATCGAGCCAGAAACCGGCGACATACTCGCATTTGTTTCTAAACCCAATTTCAATCCCAATGATTTTGTTGAGGGCATTGATTCGGTGACTTGGAAGGAGCTAAATGATTCGCCGCAGAAACCGCTATATAACCGGCCACTAAAAGGAATCTATCCGCCTGGCTCGACTTATAAACCCTTTATGGCCTTGGCAGCCTTAGAAAATAAAAAACGCACGCCATCCCAAAGCATTTCAGATCCTGGATTTTTTGAGTTTGGCAACCATACTTTTCGTGATGACAAAAAAGGTGGTCATGGCATTGTTGACATGCAAAAGTCAATTGTTGATTCTTGCGATACCTACTATTACTTATTGGCTAGAGATATGGGCGTGAACATGATGCATGACTTCATGAAGCCTTTTGGCTTTGGTCAAATCACTGGCATCGACTTAAAAGGGGAATCTAAAGGAATACTTCCATCTACTGAATGGAAGAAAAATACTTTCAAGAAACCAGAGCAGCAAAAATGGTACGAAGGTGAAACTATTTCTTTGGGCATTGGTCAAGGCTACAACTCTTTTACTATTTTGCAGTTAGCACATGCAATGGCAAACCTTGCGAACAACGGCATTGTGATGAAGCCTCATCTTGTCAAGGCAATCGAAGATCCCTTTACGCGTAAGAGAACTTTAACAACCCCGAAAGAAAGTTATCGCATTGAGCTTAATCCAGAAAATATTGAGGTGATTAAGAAGGCGATGGTAGAGGTCAATATCTCTGGCACCTCTGCATCTGTTTTTAAAGGTGCTGGCTACGTAGCAGGCGGGAAAACTGGAACAGCACAAGTCTTTAGCTTGAATTCCAAAGAATATAAACACAGTGCCACTGCAGAATTCTTGCGAGATCATGCTTTGTACATTGCATTCGCGCCCGCAGACAAACCCACTATTGTCATCGCCATGGTGGTAGAAAATGCGGGCTTTGGCGCACAGCATGCGGCACCGATCGCACGCAAAGCCTTAGATTTTTATATTGAAGGTAAATGGCCTAAGGAGGTTCCGGAATGGAAAAGAGCTCCGTAAAAAAAATTCGGTCCATTTTCTATGGTTTATTTTCTGGACTTGATCGCCAGCTAGGCCTTATTTTACTTGGCTTAGCGGCTGCTGGCTTTTTTACATTTTTGTCGTCCAGTCAAAATACACCAGTACTCATTGCCGATGAATTACGTAATCTTGCGCTCTCCTTCGTTGTGATGTGGGTAGTTTCTCGCATTCCCCCAAAATGGCTAGAGATGGGTGCCGTATGGATTTATGGCATTGGTGTAGCACTGCTCATTGCAGTAGCCGTATTTGGTCTGATTAAAAAAGGGGCGCGACGCTGGATAAATCTTGGCATCGTTATCCAGCCATCAGAGCTAATGAAAATTGCGATGCCCTTAATGTTGGCATGGTACTTTCAAAAGCGTGAAGGAATCCAAAATACTTGGGACTATGCTGTAGCAGCAATTATTCTTGCTATTCCCGTCTTCTTAATTGCGCGCCAACCTGATCTTGGAACTGCTCTGCTGGTATTTGCAGCTGGGCTATATGTCATTATCTTGGCGGGTTTGCCCTGGAAATGGATTTTGCCTTTTATTGGATTGGGCGTTATTGGCATTCTTCTTATTATTATTTTTGGTAATACTATTTGCGCACAGGATGTTGTTTGGCCCCTCGTACACAATTATCAAAAGCATCGTATTTGCACTCTGCTTGATCCCAGCAGCGATCCACTTGGAAAAGGATTTCACACTATTCAGTCAATGATCGCCATTGGATCTGGAGGATTCTTTGGCAAGGGCTGGTTCCAGGGCACGCAAGCGCATTTAGAATTTATTCCAGAAAAACATACCGACTTTGTATTTGCGGTCTTCTCGGAAGAGTTTGGATTTATAGGCAATCTCGTTTTGCTTGGTTTATTTTTTGCATTGATTAAAAGGGGTCTTGCTATCTCCGCAAGCGCTCCAAATTTATTTACAAGGCTCTTAGGTGCATCTGTTACTTTAATTTTCTTTACCTATGCCTTTGTCAATATTGGCATGGTTGCTGGGCTACTTCCCGTTGTTGGTGTGCCGCTTCCCTTTATCAGCTATGGGGGAACAGCCTTGGTAACCTTAGGCTTTGGGGCTGGAATCTTGATGAGTATTCATCGTCATCGTCGATTAGTGCAAAGTTAATTCCTATGTTTTCTTAGTGAAATAAAAAAGCCCGGCATGCCGGGCTTTTTCACTAACAAAGAAAGAATTACTTCTTACGCTTGTTAACTGAATCTTTAAATGCTTTACCTGCAGAAAACTTAACAGTCTTAGCAGCAGCAATTTTGAGTGGCTCACCAGTTTTTGGATTGCGGCCCATGCGTGCAGCACGCTTGCCAGAAGCAAAAGTACCGAAGCCGATCAGTTGTACTGAATCGCCTTTAGTAACAGCTTTAATGATTTGCTCAATAGCAGAATTCAATGCGAATTCAGCTTTGGCTTTAGAGATCTCCGCGTCGTCAGCAATCGCTGCGATTAGTTCGGCTTTGTTCAAGTGAAGCTCCTTATAGATATTGATGTCGGCGCACATTGCGCTTACATGATTTTAACCACAAAAAATTACAAAAATAAAGCTGCGATACAACAATATTTAAAACTACTACATATTATTCATCCAAAACTACTATATCGGAAACAAAATATTCTGTATCTCCAAAACAGCTTGTTGGCAAGCCAATATGCTGTTCGTATTTTAGTGCTACTTTTTTTCCTAAATTAGCATTTATTTTTTGTGCGACGGCATCTTCACGCACCGTAAAGAGGAATTTTTCCGACATTGTCCCTGGCATTGAAACAATGGCTAATTCACCTTCCCAGGTTTTGCATAAAAATCCGCGGTTAGAGAATTTTTGGACGTAGCCAGCCCGCTCACCACTTCCATAACTCCATGTCAGCATCAACCAGGTATAGCCTGCAAGACCAACTAAGCCAATTAAAACAAGGCTTAAGAGCCATTTTATAAAGCCATTCATGCGATATTCTCCCTGGTGAATCATCCCCATTATCCCCAATTGGGTCCTTAAATCTCTTCAATTCAGTATATTCGCACTGCCCGCTGATGCTTATTTCATAAACAAGTCAGCGATATGGCGAAATGCACTCTCAAGATTTATGGCTTTAGGATCTGCACAATTTGCTCCAGACTAATCGGAGCCCAAATTTCTAAGCGCTTTTTACGGCTATTTTGGCCAGAAACAAACTGGATCTGCTTTTGCGGGATTTTGAGCTGTTTAGCTAGCCATGCCAACAAAAGCTCATTGGCCTTATTTTCTAGGGCGGGTGCTTGCAGAGATATTTTTAAGCAATCGTCATAAGTGCCAACTACTTTAGTTTGTTTGGCTCCTGGCTGGCAATGCAGGGTTAAGGTAATTCCGTTAGGGGTTTGCTTTAACCAAATAGGCGTCATTAAAGTACTTTAAACTGGGAGCATGATTATGAAGAATTCCAAGTCATTAAAGCACCTATTTGCAAATAATCGCGAATGGGCGGATGAAATGATTACAAAAGATGCTGATTTCTTTAAGCGCTTAGTCAATCAACAAGCCCCTGAATACCTTTGGATCGGCTGTGCCGATAGTCGCGTACCGGCTAACGAGGTGGTTAATTTGCTTCCCGGGGAGCTATTTGTTCATCGAAATGTTGCTAACGTTGTTGTCCATACTGACTTAAATTGTCTATCGGTCATTCAATTTGCAATTGAAATATTAAAAGTGAAACATATTTTGGTAGTGGGTCATTATGGTTGTGCAGGCGTGCATGCGGCCCTTAGCGACCGCCGTGTTGGGCTCGCAGACAACTGGTTACGCCATGTCAAAGATGTCCACCAGAAGCATGAGCGCTATCTAGGAGAAGTTCTTCCCACCCCAAAACGTCAAGATCGTTTATGCGAACTCAATGTGATAGAGCAAGCTGTCAACGTCTGTGAAACCACCATCGTGCAAGATGCTTGGGCGAATGGCCAAGACCTAACAGTTCATGGCTGGGCCTACCGGCTAGATACAGGAATAGCGAAAGACTTAGGAATGTCCTGTAGTTCTATCGAAGAAATGAAAGAGTGTTACGCTAAAACACTGACTCGTTACGACGACGAATAAAGCCAATTTGCTAAAAACTGTTTCTAATTACGCTGGACTAAGTTTTTTAAAGCTTTTGTCCTTGCTGCCATACAAGGCAATAGTGGCGTTTGGTCATGGCATAGGGTATGTCGCTTCCCACATTCCTGGAGAACGTCATCGAGTAGTCAAAACCAATCTTCGCCTTTGTTTTCCTGAATTTGATTCGGCCAAAATTGATCTCTTATCTAAACAACACTGGCATCTACTAGGGCGCAGTATTGCTGAAAAAAGTATTATTTGGCATGGCAGCATCAAGCAACTGAGCAAGATGATAGAGGTTAAATCAGCGGTTGACCTTTCCAGCAGAAAGCCACGCATTCTAGTAAATATGCATTTCACCGGAATTGAAGGCAGCATTATTCTGAGCGCCCTCGCTAAAGAAAAGAATTGGCCACGTACTTCAGGATTTTTTCAAAGAATGAAAAATCCTTTCTTTAATCAAAAAATTATTGATTGGCGTAATCGCTTTGGCGGCAACTCAATTGATCGTCAAGGTAACTCGATAGAAATTATTCGTGAAATACGCAAGGGTAGCCTCATCATTATTGCCCCTGATATTGATTTGGGG
>CANIMS010000002.1 GCA_947468785.1 Betaproteobacteria bacterium | reverse complement strand
GAGCCAAGAAATTGGTAAAAGATTCAAATTGAGTGAATAAATCGCGCTATGATGGGGGCTTTTAGAATCCCCAAAAAAAACACCATGAATACAAACCCAACAAAAACAGCTCTTGTTACTGGCGCCGGTACCGGTATCGGAAAAGCCGCAGCTAAATCCCTCCTTCAAGGTGGATTTAATGTCGTCCTAACCGGTCGCAATCTAGAGCGACTCCAAAAGGCCATAGCCGATATTGGTGGTAATGAAAATAACTGCCTGGCAGTTGCTTGCGATGTGGGCAAACCTGAAGAAGTAAAAGCCTTATTTGCGGCTCTCAAAGCTAAATTTTCCCGTATTGATGTTCTTTTTAATAATGCCGGTATGGGGGCTCCTGCCATTCCCATGGAAGACATTACTTATGAGCAATGGATGAATGTCGTCAATGCCAATCTTTGTGGTGCATTTCTGTGCTCACAAGAAGCGATTCGCATGATGAAGGCGCAATCACCCCAAGGTGGCAGAATTATCAATAACGGCTCAATCTCTGCTCACGCACCAAGACCAATGTCCGCACCCTATACCTCTACCAAGCATGCTATTAGTGGCTTAACAAAAACCATTGCATTAGATGGTCGTCCATTTAACATTGCTTGTGGTCAAATCGATATTGGTAATGCCGCAACTGAAATGACAGAACGTATGGCGAATGGCATTATGCAGGCCGATCAATCGATCAAGGTTGAACCACGCATGGATGTTGCCCATGTCGGCGAAGCAGTTCTGCACATGGCTCAGCTCCCATTAGAGAGCAACATCTTGTCAATGACGATTATGGCAACTAAAATGCCTTTTGTAGGCCGAGGCTAAGAAACGAGAGTTATTGGCGCACTTGGTCTACCAAGAGACGGATATTTTCTGATCCGACCTTGATAGTTTTGGTAGAGGAAATCAAGTCGCCAGATTCCGGTTTAGCCATTCCCAACCTCGAAATTCTGACCTCAATAGAAACTTCGGTCAGCTTTGATAAAGGTGCATTTGGATTCATTGCCAAAGCATCGTTTAGAACAAAATTCATCGGAAATTGAGCTACTGGAGCCTTGAATACTGCAACCGGCATGCGCTCACCCACTTGACGAGCAATCACCATCACCGTATCACTTGGCTTCACTTTTGATTTGATATCAGCTGTCAACTCAATCTGACCACTAATCCCCTTAGCAGAAGAAACGGTTGGAGCCTTTGATGATAAGCCACCCTTAGAGCGTGCTTCCGCAATCGACCCCTCTATCATCTTGAGCTCCTCAGAGTTAGGTGGCAATTGTGAAGCCAGCTTTTCCCAAGTTTGCGCTGCAGAACGATAGTTATTCGCATTAAATGCAGCAGTGCCAGATAACCAAAGTGCCATCAAATTATTTGGGTCTAATTTCAAGGCCTGATTAATCAGACTTAAAGGCTTGCCAACAAAACTACCATTAGCATTAGCGGCCAAGGTATCGGCATAATCCGCTAGCAACTGTGGATCCGAATCCACAAAACTGCCTGCTCGCGCATATGCCTTCGCAGCATCTTCATTGCGCCCCAAAATTCGATATGAGCGCGCCAGCATTGCCCAGCCCTGAAGGTTGCCGGGATCCTTCTCCATCTTGCTTGCAAACTCCGCCACCATTTTCTCAACACCCTCTTGACTCATAGGAGTCTCAGAATTTTTTTGAGAAACGCGATACACATCGCCAAAAGAAAAATACAGGCCAGAGGAGATCAGTACGATAAAAATACAGATACCAATCGCCGTTTTTTTAGTTGAACCTAAAGTAGCGTGATCATCCTCTTCATGCGTATCCTGAAAAAGTCGTTGACGCATCTCGGCATGGGCAATTTCATAATCTTCTGAGGTGATCACGCCTGCGGTACGCTCGGCTTCTAATTTATCCAACTCCTCACGATAAATCGCTGCATTCATCTGACGACGAGAGGTAGCTTGCACCTTTGTGGGAAATAAAAATGGTCGTAATAGCAATAAGAGTACGAGTACTAATAATAAAAATGCTGGGATGAAAAAATTAGTCATTGCGCCTATCTCTTCTATCTTGATTGAGCAAGGCATCAATCTTTGCATTATCTGTTTGCGATAATGTCGTGCTAGGTATGCTTTGATTTCTGCGACGAAGGTAATTCAATAGGCCCACGATACCGATCAGCAGAATGACAAAAGGCCCAATCCATAACAACCAAGTAATAGGCTTAACAGGTGGACGGTAGAGCACAAAATCACCGTAACGCTCAACCATAAAGGTTCGGATTTGATCGTCGCTTTTACCCTCTTGAATCAGAGTCCGAATTTCTCTGCGAAGGTCATTGGCTAAATCTGAACGAGAACCCGCTAAGGATTCATTCTGACAAACTAAGCAACGCATCTCTTCAGAGATACTGATTAAACGTTGCTCTAGTACAGGATCTGCAGCAAGTGGTGTCGCATCCTTAGCAAAAGATGAGCTAAAGCAAAGCATAGTTGCTAAGAGCAAGAATAGGGACTTCATGATTTCTTGAGCTCGCTGATCAAGGGGTAAATCTTCTGATTCAACACCTGAGTCGTAATGGGGCCAATGTGCTTGAAACGAATAATTCCAGCCTGATCGATCACATACGTTTCTGGAACGCCATAAACGCCATAGTCAATTCCAACGCGGCCATTTGCATCAAAAGCTGACAGAAGATATGGATTGCCTTGCCTAGACAACATCGTCAAAGCATCCTCACGTTTGTCTTTGTAATCTAGACCAATCACAGGAGCAACTTGGGACTTGGCTAACTCTACGAGCACTGGATGTTCTTCACGACAAGCCACACACCATGAAGCCCAAACATTCAGAATCCAAACCTGGCCCTTCATGCTGGCTGGTGAAAACATCTTATTGCTTTGTTCTAGCTGAGGGATCTCAAATGCAGGTGCCGCCTTATTAATTAAAGGGGATGGCACTTCACTTGGATCGCGATTCAAGCCGATTGCGAGAAACCCCACTAACACCACAAAGATCACCAAGGGAATCAGAAACTTGGTCTTCATGCAGCTTTCCCTTTTAACTTCATGCGATAGCGCTTATCAGAGATTGCCAATGCTCCACCTAAAGCCATGAGTAAGCATCCACCCCAAATCCAATCAACAAAGGGCTTGTAGTAAACACGCACTGCCCATGATTGATCACCAAGCTCTTCACCTAAGGACACATAAATATCACGTGTTAGACCAACATCGATTGCAGCCTCAGTCATGGGCATCGTAGAGGTGAAGTAACTCCGTTTTTCAGGATAAAGAGTTGTCTGGCTAGAACCATCTTTACTAAGTAAGAAAGTGCCGCGCATCGCATTGTAATTGGGGCCGGGAACTGCATTAACCCCTTGCAGCTGGATTTGATAGCCGCCAACAGAGACTGTTTCACCGGGCAACATCCGCACATCTTTTTCTTCTTGGTAGGCACCTACCATGGTTACGCCAATTACAAATACAGCAATACCAAGGTGCGCGAATTGCATACCAATAAAAGAACGGGTTGGCTTACCTGCCTTGGCCTGCCGAACAATCTGCAAGCACCCAGAAGCAATCACCCAAAATGCCAATACAAAACCGATACTGGCCAGCCAGGTGAACTCACCCATGATCAAAGGAATAGAGATGCCAGCAATAATGGCCACCAAACCAGCAAGCCAGAGGCGCTTAAGCACAGTGAGGAGATCAGTATTTTTCCAGCTAGCCCATGGACCTATTCCCATCAAGACTAGCAATGGCACCATGATCGGTACGAAGACGCTATTAAAGTAAGGGGGTCCTACTGAAATCTTCCCTAAATGAAGTGCATCGATTAATAGGGGATATAAAGTTCCTAGTAGTACTGAGCCTGCTGAAACTACTAAAAATACATTGCCAAGCAATATCAATGTCTCACGTGAGCTCAAACTAAATTTTCCGCCCATTGTGCTCTTTGGTGCGCGCCATGCATATAGCGCCAAAGACGAACCAACCACCAAGCATAGAAAAATCAAGATAAAAACACCGCGCTTTGGATCGGTAGCAAAAGCATGCACTGAAGTAAGCACTCCAGAGCGAACCAAAAAAGTACCTAAAAGCGATAGAGAGAAAGCGGTAATCGCGAGCAATACCGTCCAACTTTTAAAGCCACCACGCTTCTCCGTAACAGCCAAAGAATGTAAAAGCGCTGTACCCACTAACCACGGGATAAATGAGGCATTTTCTACGGGGTCCCAAAACCACCACCCTCCCCAACCTAATTCGTAATAAGCCCACCAAGAGCCTAGAGCGATACCGAGAGTTAAAAAGATCCATGCAGCGGTTGTCCAGGGCCGTGACCAACGCGCCCATGCTGCATCTAAACGACCAGACAATAAGGAAGCGATTGCAAAAGCAAAAGCCACAGAAAATCCAACATATCCCATATACAACATCGGCGGATGAAATACCAAGCCTGGATCCTGCAATAAAGGATTTAAAGATCTGCCATCCTGAGCGGCTGGTAATAATCTTGTAAATGGATTAGAAGTGGCAATCACAAATAACAGCAAACCACTAGTGACTAAACCCAATACTCCGATAACCCTGGCAACCATGAATTCATCGAGCGCTTTTGAAAGCTGAGCAACCAAAATCGTCCAGGTACTTAATAAAAATACCCAAAGTAATAGTGAGCCCTCATGACCTCCCCAAACTGCCCCTAAGCGATACATCACCGGTTGCTGAGAGTTGGAATGCTCTACTACATACAGCACTGAAAAGTCATTGACATAAAAACTCCATGCCAAAGTCACAAAAGCAATCGCTAGTAATAGGAAAACTGTTTGAGCTGCTGGCCTTGCCAACATCAACCATTCACGACGACCTTGATGGGCGCCAACGAGGGGTAAAACTCCCTGAATGACTGCAATGCAGAGAGCCAGAATGAGTGCGTAGTGCCCAAACTCAGGAATCATTTAGCACTTCCATTTTTCTGTGCCTGCTCTAAAGCATGCTTCGCTTCTGGAGGCATGTAATTCTCATCATGCTTAGCAAGAACTTCACTCGCAATAAATTGACCGCTAGGATTCAGTCGCCCTTGAATCACAGCGCCCTTACCTTCTTTGAATAAATCTGGAAGAATTCCAGTGTAAGCAACTGGAATATCTTTTGCTAAATCCGTAATAACAAAGTTTACCGTCAAGCCATCGCGTTTCACTGAGCCTTCTTTTACCATTCCACCAATTCGGAAGGCTTGTCCTTGGGGGGATTTTCCTGCAGCTACATCACTTGGTGTGACATACAAAGCGATATTGCTATTGAGCGCATTCAAAATCAAGAGCGCAGCTACGCCAATCACTACTAAGGCGGCTACGATTAATAATGCTCGCTTATGTCTAGGCTTCACTCACGACTCTCTTTATCAAAACGCTCTGCTAATACTTGCTGCTTTAATCTACGGATTACTGCTTTATGACGCCTCCGTATCACGAAGGGCTCAAGCAGCAAGACTACAGCACAGGCGCCAAAACTACTCCACACATAGAGTGCATAACCGCCCATGGCAAAAAATTCTGAAGGACTATTCCACATTACTGCTTGACCTCGTTCAATTGTCTCACCCAGTCACTATGAGCCTCGCGCTCAAGAATAAGGGTTCTCACACGCATTAAACTCACTGCAATGGTGTACATCCAAAAACACAAGACCATTAACAGCATGCCCCACAGCATAGTTTGAGCCATTGCAGGTGCCTTGGTTAATGAAACGGAAGCACCCTGATGCAAGGTATTCCACCACTTCACCGAGAAATAAATAATCGGCACATTGACGGCGCCCACTAGAGCCAATATCGCCCCTGCTTTATCTGCTCTTCGAGGATTTTCAATCGATGCTTGTAATGCAATAAATCCCAAATAGAGGAATAGCAAAATCAATTCTGAAGTGAGGCGAGCATCCCAAACCCACCAAGTGCCCCACATTGGCTTACCCCAAAATGCGCCAGTCCATAAAGATAGAAAAGCCATCCATGCACCAATCGGTGCTAGCGCTTGCGCCATCATAGAAGATAGCCGGGTATTAAAGATCAAGCCGATACCAGCCCATGCTGCCATGACTAAATAGATCAACATGGACATCCAAGATACCGGTACATGAACAAAAATAATGCGATAGCCTTGGCCTTGAACTGCATCAACTGGCGCTACAAAGAAACTGACCCATAAGCCAGCAATTCCAAAGATGGCTGTAAGCCCCCAAAAAATAGGAATGAGTTTGCCCGCTACCGGATAAAAGGTACTTGGGCTGGACCACTTAAACCAATTAATCCAGTGACTATTGGTCGTCGAGAAATTATTCACCTTACTCATTCAATCGCAATCTTGAGGGCAGCAGCGCTTACCCAAGGTACAAATGCTAAAGCCAAAATCAATAAGGCGCCCAGCAGTGAAAAATGACCCGTAATATCTAAGCCCACACTATTGGCATAAACGGCCCCAGCTCCAAAAATCAGAACTGGTATGTAGAGCGGCAGAATCAATAAACTCATGAGTACACTGCCACCCCGAACTCCTAGGGTCAAGGCGGCTCCTATCGAGCCCAGCAAGGACAGTACTGGGGTACCGAGTAGTAAGCTAGCCATTAATACATACAAGGAACTGGCATCCAAATCGAACTGAATACCAATAATGGGGGCCAATATTACTAGTGGCAAACCACTCACCAACCAGTGCGCTGCAACTTTTCCGGAGACTAAAAGCACTAAAGACTGTGGGGTCAAAATGAGTTGCTCCAAGGCACCATCCGTATAGTCCGCAGCAAACATTCTCTGCAAGCCCAATAAGGTAGAAAGTAGTGCCGCCACCCAAAGAACGCCAGGGGCAATCTTTCGAAGTAAGGCTGCATCAGCTCCGATTCCAAGGGGGAAAAGGCTAGTGACCACCACGAAGAAAAAGAGTGCAGTGAGCACTTCACTTTTGCGGCGCATCACCAAGAGTAAATCTCGATGAATGATGGTGATAAAAGCATTCATAGCTCTAACACCCTCATCTGTGGAAGCACAATTTCTTGATGACTCGTGAAAACAACTAAACCACCAAGTTGAAGATGCTCAGCAATCAAATTTTGTAATGCTTGTACTGCATCAACATCAAGAGCATTAAAGGGTTCATCCAAAATCCATAATTTGGCTTGTCGTATTGCCATGCGTGCCATCAATACACGGCGCTTTTGACCGGCAGATAAATAATGCACTGGCAGCTCTTCACGCCCGCGCAGACCAAATCGCCATAAAGAAGCTAGGGCCTGCTCCGATGTAATTGAAATGCCGTCTAAGGCCGCATACATTTCTAAATTCTCTAATGCAGTGAGGTCTTCTTTCAAGGCATCGCGATGACCTAGAAATAAAAGTTCGCGGTGATACTGTTTAGAATCCTCTTGAATGGAATGATGGTTCCACAAGACATCCCCAGACTCAGGCTTAGATAAACCGGTTAGGAGTCGCAATAAGCTGGTTTTACCCACGCCATTTGCACCGCGCACATGCAAGCACTCGCCTGACTTTACTTCTAGATCTAGCTGATTAAATAACTCTCGCTCACCACGCACACAGGTCAGTGCTAGCGCTTGGAGCACATCATTAGACTGGCTGGAGGTTGCAGAAATAGTGGTTGTCATGAAAGGTCGTAGGCTTGAATCAAACCACTCTTGGCATTGTCCAAGACCCTACTGGGACTGTCAAACCAAGCAGAATGGATTTTTAGAGAATAATCTCTTTTAATTCAATTGCTTAGAGCATTATAAACCTTGAGTAAGCGCTAAGAAAAAACCACCGAAGGTGGCTTTTTCCGATCTAGCTATTGAATTACTTCAAGCATCCACTATTCAGGCTTGATCCCCGACTTCTTAATCAAGGAGACCCACTGATCAATCTCTGACTTTAAAAAGCTGACATACGCTGCTGAACCAGGGGTGGGCACCACAAAACCGACCGACTCTAGACGCTGTCGAACTTCAGGGGTCTGCAAAGCTTGAACCATTGCCGCCTCTAACTTATCCAGCACGGGTTTAGGCGTTCCCTTGGGAGCACTGATACCGGCCCATGAAAGTGCCTGAAATCCCGGATAACCGCTCTCTGCAATCGTAGGAACATTAGGATACAAGGGATTGCGCTGCAAGCTACTTACTGCAATAGGTCTTAATTTTCCTGCTTGAACAAATGGCAATGCTGCGTCTTGATTAATAAACTCCAATGGGATTTCATTTGCCAAAATAGCGTTAATGAGTGGGCCTCCACCACGATAAGGAATGCCCACTAAAGGCAATGGATTGCAATTGAGTTTTTTCTTTGCATCTGTGCAAGTAGCGGTTGCTTGTCTGAGTAGCTCCATCGCCATATGGCCGGAGGAAGCATAGGTATATCCGTAATCTAATTTACCAGGATTAGCGCGCGCGTAATCAACAATATCCTTTAGGGTCTTAAAAGGTCGGTCCGGATGAACAACTAATACATTAGGACCAAAGTCAATGAGAGAGATATGCGCAAAGTCTTTTAACGAATCGTATTTCAAATTAGGATCAAGGCCATGTGCCACAGCATTTTGCCCAACGCCAGTCATTACTAAGGTGTAGCCATCAGCGGGAGCTGCTGCACCTCTCTCTGCACCAATAACACCTCCGCCTCCAGAGATATTTTCAATGACAAAAGCTTGTTTAAAAATCTTGGTTAATTGCTCAGCCGAAATACGCGCCATGATGTCTGTCGTTCCCCCTGGCGGGAATGGAACAATAATCTTTACTGGCTTATTAGGGTATTCAGACTGGGCCATTGCTGGCGCACAAAAGCTGGCCAGCAAACCGCAAACTAGCAACGCTCTAGCAAAAATAGAATGTGTTGTCATTAAATGATCCTTATGAATGAGGCTTTATACAACTTGTCTGTGGATCCTAGATTAAATAAGAGATCAGTAGAAAACAAGTACTGATATACCCTTTATCAACCCTCAATCATGATGAAATCAAGCGAGAAGTGTCGCTCTGATGTGGCAGCGCATCAAATGAAAATACTACTTCCAGAAGATCGAGATCTTTTGAGACTGCCCCGCTTTAACTGAAATTGCTCTCTTTTGCTCTACCCCTTGATAGCTTGCTTGAATGGCATAGTCACCCGCACCCAGATTGATGAGCATATAGGGGCCATCAGCCTTGGCATCAAAAATGATTGAATTTTTAGCATTGAGAATTTTGATTTGACTACCAAAAATCCAAATGCCTCTGCCGTTCTCAAGCTGAGAAAGCTCTAGCAGTAATGGCCATTGTTTCGCCTCTGCCAAAATAGCGCTGGATTCCTCTTCACCGACGCCACCAGTGATATATGAAATACTTTGTGAGTATTGAGTCTGTGGAATTTGGGCCCACACTGATGAACCAGCCAATACACAAAGAGAGAAGGCAAAAGTGCGAATAAGTTTTTTCATAAATACATACTACATCTACTAAGCCCAATAAAAAAGCCCCGTAAACGGGGCTTCAATCAAAGCATCTACCTATATTTAGGGAATCATGACAATTGCGCCAGCTACTTTTCTACCTTCAGCAGCCCGATGAGCATCGGCTGCCTGCTCTAAGGAAAACTTGGCGCCAATTTGGACTTTGACATATCCCTTAGCTATTGCATCAAATACTGCACGAGCATTTTCCTGCAAAAGAGCAGGTGTTGCGTTGTGAGGAAAAACAGAAGGCCTTGTCAAAAATAAGCAGCCTTTTTTATTTAAGATTTCTGGCTGAATCTCAGGCGCTGGTCCTGATGCACCACCGAATAAAGCTACAGTTCCAAACGGAGCGGTGCAATCCAAAGATCCTAAGAAGGTATCTTTAGCAACTGAGTCATAAACTACATTCGCTTTTTTGCCACCAGTTGCCTTGAGGAACTCCTCAACCCAATTCGGTTTGGAATAATCAATGACGGCATCACAGCCCGCTTCTTTTGCGGCAGCAAATTTTGCAGGGGACCCAACAGTACCAACAACAAAAGCTCCTAAGCCTTTTGCCCATCCCGCCAAAATTTGACCTACGCCTCCTGCGGCAGCATGCACCAGGACGATGTCACCCGCTTTGACCTTATAGGTTTTTTGCACAAGGTATTGCGCTGTCATGGCTTTGAAAAAAACTGCTGCCGCTACTTCATCGGATATCTGATCTGGAACGGGAACCAATTTGTCAGCAGACACATTACGAGCACTTGCATAAGCACCGATACCAGCATTGATGTACATGACGCGATCGCCAATTTTGAAATTGCTAACGCCTTCACCCAAGGCTTCTACCACTCCAACAGCCTCATGACCGAGACCAGTTGGGAGATCTAAGGGATAAACACCGGATCGCTGATATACATCAATAAAATTAAACCCAATAGCGGTTTGACGAATTTGCACTTCACCCTTTGCAGGCGCAGGCAATTCTTTATCAATGAATTTGATTACATCGGCACTACCTAGTTCAGAAAGACTAACGACTCGAGCTGTTGTCACATGTCACCTTATGATTTTTATTAGATTTTGATTGCAGATTATTGGGTTCTAAAAGATTCGCCTCAAACTGCCCCGTAAGAGAAAGTGTGACATAAATTTGAGAGTTCTGTTTAACGCTTATAAAAACTCAGCGTCACTTCACCCAGATCAATCCCAAACTTACTCATCTTGGCCTTATTGATCATCACCTTAGGGGTTACAAGATACATCCAGTCATCAAACTGCACGTTATAGATAGTGCCATCCACTGGTAATGCTAAGGTGTAGGCCCAATTTAAGGCATTTCCAGAAGACTCACCCAGCGCCTCACCAATGACATCATCTGCCCTACCTACGTATTTACCTGGTGAAACTTCTGTTAACTTCCAAATTCTCTTTTGTTTAGTGCCATCAGAGTATTCGAAACTCTCGTCCAGCACTCCCACTTTCTTGCCATCAACTACTGTCCAGTTCGCCTGAATTAATACCGTAAATCGTTTGACAACTGAGCCACTTCGGTCGGTAAATATTCCGTAGGCATCAATCGTCCCTGAAAAATACTCACTCAATTCCAGAGCGGGCTTCTCTTTGGCGTAATCAGAAATTTTAGGTCCTGAGCAAGCGCTCAATAAGAGGCCGAGAAAAAAGAGCGCTACCAATTTGTATAAATTCATTTTCATTACCTAACAACTTTCACTGATGAGTGGGGGCGGACAATGCTGACCAAGAAGTTCAGTACGCAGTTTTGGTGCACTCGTTTTGGAATCAAACCAAATTCCAAAAAATGCTTTTGAAAAATCAGCCCCCTTAACTTGGGCGATCTGTTTGCCATCGTAAAAAAACAGGGTCCCTTGCTTGGGGGTATAAATCGCTGTCAGACTTTGGCCAGACTCTATATTTGGCAAGAATGCGGCTAACTCCTTACCCCAAAGAACAGCTTGAGTATCAGGAATGCCCATTTTTTTCATTTCATCTGCAGTTCTATTGGCAATGGCTAAGCCAGTGAAGGATTTTTGATAGCGTAGATTCAAAGCAAATTCTGGGGAACTGAGGCTGCCTGCACGATAGAGGGTAGCATCATAAATATCCAAGCCCCACCAAGTCAGCTTTCCTGCTCCCTGCAGTCTAGTAGCGCCAAATGCACTATTGATATGAGACGTATCAAGCGCGTAGCTCTGAGTGCTCAGTAAGCAAAATATTGTGCAAAGGGATAACAAAAATCGTTTCATATTGAGTAATCGCAATACACCCTTCAAAGATCTTCAACGACTGGCTACAAAGCAAGTTTAAGCGTATTTCAATAAACTGGTATCAATTACTAACAAGAGGGCTTTTATGCAAAAAGATGTGGCGTTAAACGTACTTGGTGAACCCTTGGTTCCCTGTTCTTTTGAACCGCTTACGGGGTTTTTTCGGGATGGATGCTGCAAAACAGATGAACAAGATATCGGGAGTCATTTGGTTTGCGCGATAGTCACTGATGACTTTTTACAATTTAGCCTAAGCAAAGGAAATGATCTAATTACCTCTAGGCCAGAATATCGCTTTCCTGGCCTAGTATCGGGAGATCAATGGTGTCTTTGTATCAATCGCTGGATTGAAGCAGTTCAAGCTAATTGTGCGCCTATGATCAAGTTAGAGAGTACTAATATCAAAGCCCTTGAACTGGTTCCTTTGGATTTTCTAAAGCAATACTCGAGTCAAGATTGAAGGCGTTTTATACCGATCATTTTGTTTTGCCACTACCAAGTGGTCATCGCTTCCCAATGGAAAAATATTCCAAACTTAGGAACCTAGTAAACGATTTAGCAGGAGTCGAATTGCTTGAAGCACCTGCAGCGAGTGATACTCAAATTTTATATGCCCATGATCCACAGTACCTCATCAATATCATCGGGGGTCACTTAAATGCAAATGAGCAAAGAGAAATTGGCTTTCCGTGGAGCGAGAAAATGGTGGAGCGCTCACGAAGATCGGCTGGAGCAACCGTAGCAGCTTGCAAAACGTCCCTGACAGAAGGCGTTTCTGTGAATTTAGCGGGCGGCACCCATCACGCATATCGCGATATGGGATCAGGATTCTGCGTATTCAATGATTCTGCTATTGCCGCCAGAGCTCTACAAAAAGAAATGAATCCTAAGCTAAAAATTGCCATCATTGATCTGGATGTTCACCAAGGTAACGGTACCGCATCTATTTTGCAAAATGATTCCTCTATCTTCACGCTATCGATTCATGGTGAAAATAACTTTCCTTTTAAAAAGGAAGTTAGCGATTTAGATTATGGGCTGCCAGATGAATGTGATGATCAAGTCTATTTACAAGCTTTAACGCATTGCCTAGATGAATTGGATTCTCGCTTCAAGCCCGATAGCCTTATTTTCTTAGCAGGCGCTGATCCACATGTGGATGATCGTCTCGGACGATTAAATATTAGTAGCGAGGGAATGCGGCTAAGAGATGAAACTGTCTTAGCTTATGCTTTAGATAGAAATTTACCGATAGCCCTATCGATGGCAGGCGGCTATGGCAAAGAAATTGCATCCACCGTCAATATCCATTTTCAAACGATCAAAACCGCACTGCAATTTCAACAAAAATATTAGGACGACTTTTTACCCGTACCCTGGCTAGCCGCAAACTTGCCTGCATTTTCTACGCTCTTTTCAAAACTCGATAATGAATCGGTCATTGCAGAACGAATCAATTCAAAATTTTGTAGGGCAGCATTAAATGACGTTTTAAATACTGAAACATACGCTTCGCTCCCTTTGGGAGCGTTATTGGTTGCATCATTCACAAAATGAATGAGATCAGCCTTGGATTCTTCAATCATCGACTCAGCAATCTCCGCCAGCTCTTTATTGCCTTGATTGAGAACCTTTAAAAGCTTCTGATGGTATTGAGTAACCTCTTTGGCAGCATCCTGCAATACCTCTGCATGAACGTAATCAAAAGCGCTTTTGGGATCTTGATTCTTCATTAATTCAGCAA
Organism: Betaproteobacteria bacterium; assembly: GCA_947468785.1. GTDB lineage: Bacteria > Pseudomonadota > Gammaproteobacteria > Burkholderiales > Burkholderiaceae > Polynucleobacter. The sequence continues at coordinate 8,872 of CANIMS010000002.1, read as the reverse complement.
CACGCTTCTGTACCAGAGTGGCCAACTCTTGGGCAGCCTGTTGATTAATTTGATTAATGGCTTGGGCGCTTTCCATGGCAACTGAACTGGCCTCTTTTGTTGCCTTCATTATCTTTTCCTGCCCCTCGAGGGCGTTTAAATCGAATGAACCCTTAGCCATAAAGCCTCCCTGTGCGTAAACATAACTACCAATCTACACTTGTTATAAAAGCTTGCTATAAAGGAATACCAGTAGAACTATAGAATTTGTCAATTGTCTTGATAAGGTAAGCTAGGGGCAGCGCTTAAATCCAAAAAAGGTGTTTAATTTGAAATATTTTGTTTGCTTTTTTACCTCTCTTTTCATCAGTATGAATGCTATGGCTCAACTCGAAGTGATGATTTCTGGGGGATTTCAGGGCCCCTACAGTGCAATGCTTCCTGAATTTCAGAAATCAACTGGAATTACTGTGACCACTAAATCTGGGGCATCCCAGGGCTCAGGACCTAAAACCATTAAGGCGCAGCTTGCTACTGGGGTCACTGCAGATATTGTGATCATGTCTCGTGAGGGGCTGGCTGAGTTGGTGGCTGCTGGAAAAATTATTCCAGGGACTGATGTTGACTTAGCTCAGGCACCATTGGGCCTTGCAGTGCCAGCAGGAAGTCCAAAGCCTGATATCAGCACAACTTCATCATTTAAAGAGAGTTTGATCAAGGCAAAGTTGATTGCGGTTCCTGGCAGTACTAGTGGTATCTACCTGACAAAAGAAGTGTTTCCCCAGTTAGGGCTGACCAAGCAAATCACTGTCACTGTGACAGAGCGTGGCAGTCAAGCAACTACCTTATTAGCTGCAAAAGAAGTGAATGTAGCTGTTCAACCAAGTAGCGAACTCATCAATGTTGCTGGAATTGATTATGTTGGACGAATTCCGAAAGAACTTCAGCTCATTCAAACCTTTTCTGCGGCAATAGTTGCAGGCTCTACTCAGCGTGAGGCGGCTCAAAAATTAATCCAATATTTAAGCTCCCCAAGGGCTAATGAGCCGGTTAAACAGAGCGGCATGGATTTAGTTCGCTAGTAAAGCGCCCTATGCCATAAGGATGAAATGCCGTAATTGCACCCTATGCTCCAGATTCCAGTAAATTAAAGAAAAAATAGAGTAACTGGAGACTGTAATTGTCCACATATAACGCATCCTCATATCAATACCTGACGATTGAAGGCGAAAGCATTATCCGTGTCACCCTGAATCGACCAGAAGTACGAAACGCCTTTAATGAAGGCTTAATCGGTGAACTACAGGACATCTTTACCAAATTAGGTTCAGATGAGCGTTGCCGTGTCGTTGTCCTGCAAGCGAATGGCAAGACTTTTTGTGCGGGAGCGGATCTCAATTGGATGAAGAGCATGGCCAACTTCACCAAGGAAGAAAATATTGCTGACTCTCGCAAAATGGCATTGATGCTGAACACAATCTATGCCTGTCCAAAACCGGTCATTGCCAAAGTTCAGGGCGATGCGTATGCAGGGGGAGTTGGACTAGCATCAGTCTGCGATATCGTCGTTGCCTCTACACAAGTTCGCTTCTGTATATCTGAGGCCAAATTAGGCTTACTTCCAGCAACAATTGCACCGTACGTCATTCGGGCACTTGGTGAGCAAGCTTCACGAAGGTATTTTGTAACAGCCGAAATATTTACCTCTTCGCATGCAAAAGAACTGGGATTCGTGCATGAATTAGTTGATCCTGAAGCCTTAGATAGCAAGGTGGATGAAATCTGCCAAGCCATTGTTAGCAATGGTCCAATGGCAGTAATGGCTTGCAAAAAAATTGTGCGCGACATATCACAGCAAGCCATCACACCAGCATTACTGGAAGATACCGTAGAGCGTATTGCGAGTATCCGCACTAGCGATGAAGCACAAATGCGTATGAAAGCCTTTCTCGAGAAAAGTAAATGAGCTCATCTTCTACTCTTCCAAAATACGTCAAGATCGTAGAGGTAGGTCCACGAGATGGACTACAGAACGAAAAAGAATTTGTTCCGATTGATGTCAAAGTGAATCTGATTAATCAACTTTCCAGTGCTGGCTTCCCTAATATAGAAGCGGCCTCTTTTGTTTCTCCTAAATGGATTCCGCAAATGGCCGGTAGTGATGAAGTCATGGCGGCGATCACCAGAAAGCCAGGCACGATTTACTCAGCACTCACCCCGAATATGAAAGGGTATGAAGCTGCCTTAGCCGCTAAGGTAGGTGAGATCGTCATTTTCTCTGCAGCATCTGAAGCATTTGCTCAAAAAAATATCAATTGCAGCATTACTGAATCTGTTGAGCGATTTGCGCCAGTTGCAAAAGCTGCTAAGCAAGATGGTATTCGTATTCGGGGTAGCATTTCCTGCTCCTTTGGCTGCCCTTACGAAGGCTCTGTAGAGCCTCCTCAAGTGGCTGAGGTAGTAAAAAGAATGATGGACTTGGGTTGCGATGAGATTGATATTGCTGACACGATTGGGGTAGGAACCCCGGGCCAGATCGCGGCCGTCTTTGAGAGTCTCTTCGCCTTCGCGCCCAAAGAGCAATTTTCAGGACACTTTCATGATACTTATGGGCAATCCCTTGCGAATATCTATGCAGCAATGCAAGTAGGCGTTAGTATTTTTCATTCCTCTATCGCAGGCCTAGGTGGCTGTCCTTATGCTAAAGGCGCCACTGGCAATGTCGCTACAGAAGATGTTTTATATATGCTCAAAGGCTTAGGTATCGAAACTGGAATAGACTTCGATGCTGCTGTCAAAATTGGTGAATACATAACAAGGGCTACTGGTAAAACGAATGCATCACGCGTTGGTAGGGCCATAGCTGCAAAAAAATTAACAGGAGATCAACATGCATCAATTTCTTAAATTACTCACAATTGCATTCAGCGCAATCTCACTTCAGGTTGCTGCACAAAGTTACCCCTCTTCTAACATCACTCTCGTGGTGCCGTTTGCTGCAGGAAGCGGAACTGATGCAGTCGCTAGGATCATGGCCACCAAGATGGGAGGCATCTTAGGGCAGCCAGTCATCGTAGATAACAAACCAGGTGCAAGCGCTCAAATTGGTGCCCAATTAGTGGCGTCTGCTAAACCAGATGGATATACCCTGCTGATGACTACCAACACCTCTCACTCCGCAAATCCTTATTTATTTCAAAATCTAAAATACGATCCAATCAAAGATTTCACACCGATTGCACGGGTTGGTGAGCTTCCATTTGTACTGACTGTTAATAACGACTTGCCTGTTAAAACTGTTCAAGAGCTGATTGATTACGCTAAAGCAAACCCAGGCAAACTGTCCTATGGCACACCAAATAGCACTTCATTAGTCACCACTGAAACGATCATGTACTTAACCAAGATCGGCATGACACAAATTCCATACAAATCAAGCCCACAAGCCCTAACGGATTTGATCGGCAACCAAATTCAGGTTTATGTTGTAGATACTGGATCAGGCATGGGCATGATCAAAGCAGGCAAGGTACGTCCAATTGGCTTAACTGGCAATAGACCTTATGCTCAACTGCCAAATGTACCCCCTATTGCCAAAACTATTCAGGGCTTTGATGTCGTGTCTTGGAATGGCGTGTTTGGTCCAGCCAATCTTCCAAAACCTATAGTTGATAAAGTCAATGCAGCTATTCAAGAGGCATTAAAGGATAAAGAAGTGCAAGCTAAATTGGCGCAACTTGGATTTGTAGTTTGGCCATCCAAAAACCCACAAGATTTTGCGCAATATGTCAGCGATCAAATGGCTTTCTGGGGTAAGTTAATCATTCAATCTGGCATCAAGTCTGAAATCAACTAATTAAAAAATATTAAGGAATGTGATGGGCCCATTAGCTGGCGTTCGTATATTAGATTTAACCGCAGTCATTCTAGGGCCCTTTGCAACCCAAATTTTGGCATCGATGGGTGCTGAAATTATCAAGATTGAAACGCCGGATGGCGACAATATGCGGGATGTCGGCCCTATGAGAAATCCAAAAATGGGGCACATCTTTTTGCAGGCCAATCGTGGCAAAAAAAGTGTAGTGCTTGATCTAAAAGATCCTGCCTCTAAACAAGCAGCAATCGATATTGCAAAAACAGTAGATGTATTTATTTCTAATATCCGTCCACAGGCGCTTGATCGACTTGGTCTTGGTTATGCAGATTTAAAGAAAGTAAACGATAAAATTATTTATGTATCCTGCTCTGGCTTTGGTCTAGATGGTCCTTATGCCGACAAGCCTGCCTACGATGATTTAATACAAGGTGCTGCTGGGGTGCCTTGGCTGATGCAGCAATACGGAATTCATGAGCCACGTTATGCGCCCACTACTTTAGGCGATAGAGTCACTGGGCTGCACTCCGTCTATGCAGTTACTTCAGCCCTTTATGCCAGAGAGAAAACAGGCAAAGGACAGCACATTGTGGTGCCGATGTTTGAATCAATCACCCAATTTATTCTGGGAGATCACCTGGGGGGAGAATCGTTTATTCCGCCGATTGGCAAATCTGGATATGCCCGTCTCTTGTCACCCTACCGTAAGCCTTACGCTACGCAGGATGGATACATATCTATTCTGATTTATAACGACAAGCATTGGAAAAGCTTCTTTGAGGCAATTGGTCAGCCAGAGCGTCTACAAGAAGAAATTTTTTGCACTCACGTCAATCGTGCCAATAATATTGACCAAGTTTATCAAGAAGTAGAAGCCATCATGAGGACAAAAACTACTGCTCAATGGCACCAACTACTTGATCAATTTGATTTACCGAATCAGGCCATGAATTCTATTGATGATCTGATTGCCGATGAACACCTCAACAGTAAATCCTTCATTTATACCGAGAATCACCCTACTGAAGGAAAAATTCGGGTGATGAAGAGCCCAGTATCTTGGTCTGAGACTCCAGCGAAAGAAGATCTCAGCCCAGCTCCCGCTTTAGGGCAACACACTGCAGAAATACTCAGGGGTTTGGGCTACGCGGAAGATGCGATTGAGACCTTGATTCGTTCAGGAACTAAAAAATGAATTTTCAGTTCACACCTGAGCAGTTACAAATCCAAGATGCGATTGAAAAACTCTGCAAACCATTTGATGCGGAGTACTGGCTCAAAAAAGATCAGACTGGTGACTTCCCTCTTGATTTCCATAAAGCACTAGCCGATGCGGGGTGGCTTGGCATTGCAATGCCTACTGAATATGGTGGAGCGGGTCTCGGCATCACTGAAGCTGCCCTCATGATGCGCACTATTTCTGGCAGTGGTGCTGGCATGTCTGGTGCATCTGCAGTTCATATGAATATTTTTGGCTTGCACCCAGTAGTCGTCTTCGGATCCGATGAACAAAAGAAGCGCTGGCTACCTCCCCTCATTGCAGGCAAAGATCGTGCGTGCTTTGGCGTTACAGAACCCAATGCAGGCTTAAACACTCTCAAACTCACTACCAAGGCTGAAAAACAGGGTGATCACTATTTGGTCAGCGGTCAAAAAATCTGGATCTCCACTGCTCAGGTTGCCAACAAAATTCTGCTCTTAGCCCGCACTACGCCTATTGAGGACGCTAAGGGAACCGAAGGCTTGTCATTGTTTTATACCGATCTTGATCGCTCCTGTATTGATGTCAGAGAAATTGAGAAGATGGGTCGTAAGTGCGTTGATTCCAATGAAGTCTTTATTGATCGGCTCAAGGTCCCAGTAGCCGATCTCATCGGCGAAGAGGGTAAGGGCTTTTCCTATATCCTACATGGCCTCAATCCTGAACGCATTTTAATTGCCGCCGAAGCGATTGGCCTAGGTCAGGTAGCGCTTGCAAGAGCAGCACTGTATGCCAAAGAGCGCATCGTATTTGATCGCCCTATTGGTCAAAATCAAGGGATTCAACACCCGCTTGCAAAATCTTGGATGGAACTTGAGGCTGCGAACCTGATGGTCTTTAAGGCAGCTAGTCTGTATGACAACAATGATTCTTGCGCTGCTGAAGCGAATGCCGCTAAATACCTTGCAGGGGAAGCTTGCTTTCATGCTTGCGAAAATGCCATCATGACCCATGGCGGTATGGGCTATGCCAAGGAATACCATGTAGAGCGCTATCTGCGCGAATCTTGGATTCCTCGCCTAGCGCCCGTAAGCCCGCAACTGATCCTCTGTTTTATTGCGGAAAAGGTCTTGGGCCTTCCTAAATCCTATTAATCCCATTGAGAGAGTAAAAAATGAGTGCAACTAAATCACGTTACTTTGTTAAGGCTGGCGAGGTAGAAGGCTACCACCCAGCAAATCATTTAGGAACAGTGAACCGCAGAATTATTGGTACAGAAACCGTGGGCGCAAAACAGCTAGAAGTTTTGCATGGCACCATTGAAAAAGGGAAAGGCGCCCTGCCTCATGCACACCCTGGGATTGAACAGGTCTGCTACATGCTAGAAGGTCGTGCAAGAGCAGAAGTCAATGGGGAAGTTTGTGAAATGGGTCCTGGTGACGCTTGTTTTTTTCCAGCCGATGCAATGCACGTTTTTACTGTCATTAGTGATGAGCCAGTAAAACTGTTGGTGATTTATTCACCACCCTACGAAGAAAATCCAGCTAGAGTAATACGCCCTTAAGAGCACTATTACCAATATCAGAACTTAGCGGGCTCCTAGGAGCCCGCTAATGCATTACACGATCTTGATTGAGAGATCAGGTAACCCAACAATCTGGCAACGGATGACATCACCCTTGACAACTGGCCCAACATTTTCAGGTGTTCCTGAATAGATAATATCGCCAGGGAATAATTCATTTGCTTCAGAAAGCTTAGAGATTTGTTCTGCTACTGACCAAATCATTTGACTCAAATCTGCTTTTTGTTTGACTACGCCATTCACAGAAAGTTCAATATTGCCTTTGATGAAATGTCCTGTTTTGGCTACCGGAAAGATGGGGCCAATAGGAGCTGAACGATCAAAAGACTTACCAATCTCCCAAGGCTTCTTCTGATCACCCATAAAGCGCTGCAAATCCCTGCGAGTCATATCTAGACCTAAAGCGTAACCATAGACTAAATCCAAAGCCTTATCTACTGGAATATTTTTGCCGCCTTTATTAAGGGCTGCAACCAATTCCACTTCATAGTGATAATTTTTAGTTAATGAAGGATATGGATGGTCGACAATCTTAGTTGGCGCAACAAACTGAATGGCATCGGTTGGCTTTTGAAAAAAGAATGGGGGTTCACGTGTAGGATCTGAACCCATTTCTCTAGCATGCGCAGCATAGTTACGGCCAATACAGTAGACACGGCGTACAGGAAACTCTTGATCGCTACCAGCAATCGGGATTAGCACTTGATCTACGGGGAAAGGTGTTTTTACATCTTGCTGATGAGCCTGTGACATACCAGAGGCACCCAAGACAGTCGCCCCAATGCCTAACTTAAGAGCATTACGGCGGGTAACTTTTTGATTATTTGACATCGTTTCTCCTTTTAACTATTGCAATTCGATTTGTGCATTTGTTGCAATTTTTTGATACCTTGAAATTTCTTCTTTTACAAACTTATTAAACTCTTCTGCTGACATTTGTTTTGGCTCGATGCCAACCTTTGCATAAGCCTCACGTACCTCTGGATCTTGCATTGCTTTTGCTAAATCATTATTCACCTTTTGCACAATTGCTGCAGGGGTACCATAAGGCGCCCACACACCAAACCATAGACTCATATCAAAATTGGGGAATCCCTGTTCCGCAATCGTAGGAATATCCGTGGCAGCCGGAGAACGATTCTTACTCGCAACACCGAGTGCCAATAACTTGCCACCTTTAATTTGCCCAAGAGCAGTGCTTAAAGATGCCATACAAAAAGCAATGCGGCCTGACATGACCTCTTGTATTGCTTCAGGGCCACCTTTTAAAGGAATATGATTCATCTTAATTCCAGCTGCCTGAATAAAATACTCGGCAGCAAAATGAGTAGAGCTGCCTACGCCCACGGATGCAAAAGGAATCTCTCCCGGTTTTGCTTTTGCCGCAGCAATAATATCTTTGATTGACTTGTAAGGTCCATCAGGTGAGGTAACCATGACATATGGGGTATCACCCACATAAGCAATATTTACCATGGGCTTAGCCAAATCGTAGGGCAACTTTTTATAAGTCGCAGGATTGGTTGCAAAAGTGACCGACTGAAATAATAGCGTTTGCCCGTTTGCCTCCGCATTAGATACAGCACCAGTACCAATCAATCCACCAGCACCCGGTTTGTTTTCGACCACAACTGGCTGCTGCCAGACTTTATTAAGGTACTTGGCAACTATACGAGCAGCAGTGTCAGCGCCAGACCCTGGTGTCAAAGGCACAACCAATTTCACAGGACCCTGAGGATACGTTTGCGCTTGGGCGCCGATGCAAAAAGCCAGTCCAAGAACCATCCAAATTATTTTTTTCATGTCTGCTCATCTTTGATAGTGTTAGTCAAGATTCCAATGCCTTCAACTTCAATTTCACAAACATCGCCAGGCTTCATAAATACGGGCGGCGTTCTTGCATACCCAACACCAGCTGGCGTCCCAGTAATGACCACATCACCAGGCTCTAAAGTCATGCATTCAGTAATCAACACTATAGTTTCAGCAACATCCCATAAAAAGTCTTTGGTATTGGCATTTTGCATAACAGCCCCATTCAGGCGTGACTGAATTTGCAAGCCATGTGCACCGGGAGGAAGTTCATCTGGCGTAACTAAGCATGGGCCAAACCCGCCTGTTTGATCAAAATTCTTGCCTATCGTCCATTGGGTGGTTTTGCGTTGATAGTTACGGATACTGCCATCATTAAATACGCTATAGCCAGCAATACAATCTAGCGCATTATCTCTTG
>CANIMS010000001.1 GCA_947468785.1 Betaproteobacteria bacterium | reverse complement strand
TGCGCTCTTCCGCCACTGCTGAAGATTTGCCAGATGCTTCCTTTGCTGGTCAACAAGAGACCTTCCTCAATGTGGAAGGAATCGATGATGTTTTGAAGAAGATTCGCGAAGTATTTGCATCTTTATATAACGATCGCGCCATCTCCTATCGTGTGCATAAGGGCTTTGCCCATGCAGAAGTAGCCTTATCTGCTGGTATTCAGCGTATGGTGCGCTCAGATCTGGGTGCTGCTGGCGTGATGTTTACTTTAGATACGGAGTCAGGTTTTGAGGATGTAGTCTTCATTACTTCAAGTTATGGCTTGGGTGAGACAGTAGTGCAGGGCGCAGTCAATCCCGATGAGTTTTATGTCTTTAAAACTACATTGGCCCAAAATAAGAAAGCGATCATTCGTCGTTCTTTAGGCTCTAAGTTAATTCAGATGCAGTTCGCCCCTAAGGGTTCTGCTGAAAAAGTTCAAACGATTGATGTGACTCCAGAAAAACGCAATCGTTTTTCATTAGAAGATGCTGATATTACTGAGTTGGCTAAGTATGCTGTCATTATTGAAAAGCACTACGGTCGTCCAATGGATATCGAGTGGGGCAAAGACGGTCAAGATGGCCGTATTTATATCCTCCAGGCACGCCCCGAGACTGTCAAGAGCCAAGCTGCTGGGCAGGTAGAAATGCGCTACAAGCTCAAAGGTAGCTCAAAAGTATTAGCCAAAGGGCGCGCAATTGGTCAAAAGATTGGCGCTGGTCCTGTACGCATTATTCGTGATCCAAGCGAAATGGATCGCGTACAACCGGGCGATGTATTGGTTGCCGATATGACGGATCCTAATTGGGAACCAGTGATGAAGCGTGCTTCAGCGATTGTTACTAATCGTGGCGGACGTACTTGCCATGCAGCGATTATTGCGCGTGAACTAGGCGTGCCTGCGGTAGTAGGTTGTGGTGATGCTACTGACCAATTGCAAGATGGTATGGTTGTGACGGTATCCTGTGCGGAAGGTGATGAGGGTCATATTTACGATGGCTTAATTGAGACTGAGGTGACTGAAGTTTCTCGTGGGGTATTGCCAGAGATTCCAGTAAAGATCACGATGAATATCGGCAACCCTCAGTTGGCATTTGATTTCTGCCAAATTCCGAATGCCGGCGTAGGTCTAGCACGCTTAGAGTTCATTATTAATAACTACATCGGCGTTCATCCACGTGCCGTTTTGGAGTACCCTAATGTTGATCCAGAGCTAAAGCGTGCCGTGGAAAGCGTTGCTCGTGGCTATGCTAGTCCACGCCAGTTCTACGAAGATAAATTGGTCGAAGGCGTTGCAACTATTGCAGCGGCATTCTATCCAAAACCCGTTATCGTCCGCTTATCCGACTTCAAGTCAAATGAATATAAGAAGCTAATTGGCGGTTCACGTTACGAGCCCGATGAAGAAAACCCAATGCTCGGTTTCCGAGGAGCATCTCGTTATGTTTCCGAGGATTTTGGTGAAGCGTTTGCGCTAGAGTGCGCTGCAATGAAGCGCGTTAGAGAAGATATGGGTCTTGATAACGTTGAAATCATGGTTCCGTTTGTTCGTACGATCAAACAAGCAGAGCGCGTGATTAATATGATGGAAAAGTTAGGCCTCAAGCGCGGGGTGAACGGTTTACGTCTCATTATGATGTGCGAGATTCCTTCCAATGCCATCCTGGCAGATCAGTTCCTTGAGTACTTTGATGGTTTCTCAATTGGTTCTAACGATATGACCCAGTTAACGCTAGGCCTTGATCGTGACTCCGGTATGGAGTTGCTGGCAATCGATTTTGATGAACGTGACCCGGCGGTAGAGTTCATGATTGAGCGCTCTATTAATGCTTGCCGTAAACAAAATAAATATGTTGGTATTTGTGGTCAAGGACCATCAGACCATCCTGATTTTGCCCGCTGGTTGGTAGAGAAGGGCATTACTTCAATTTCTTTAAATCCAGATAGCGTAGTTGCTACTTGGGAGATGTTAGGTAAGAAGTAAGCAAGACTGCAGCACTGTAAAAAAGCCTAGATTGAATCTAGGCTTTTTTCTTTGATAAGGCCTTCTTGGCAGGTTTGCTAGTTTTAGCGCTAGACTGCGCTCTCTTTGGTTTTGGGGGTCGATGATGAACCGGAACCGGAACCATTTTTTTGGCAGGCGCTGAGATTGCACTTGATTTTTGTGCGCCACTCCAGCTCGGTTCCGCAATTGAGTTAAAAGCAGCGCGGAGCTTCTCGCCCCAGAGTTGATGAATCATCTGAAAGTAGGGATTGGATTCATCTAGGGTAACTAGCTTACTAGGCTTTAATGAATTCTTTTCGTACACCAAGAGATCTAATGGTAGTCCAACTGAAATGTTGCTATTAAGTGTTGAATCCATTGAAATTAAGGCACATTTTGTAGCAAGGTTAAGTGCGGTCGAAAAGTTAACCACACGATCTAAAATAGGCTTACCGTACTTTGCCTCTCCAATTTGGAAGTAGCAAGTCTCAGGTGTGGCTTCTATAAAGTTTCCAGCCGAGTAAATATTAAAAAGGCGTGGCCTTTCACCTTTAATTTGCCCGCCAAATATTAAATTACAGTTGAAATCAATTCCAGCCTTTTCAAGGGCCAGATGATCACGTTCATACACTTGTTTAACAGCATCACCTACGACGACAGCAGCATCATGAGAATTTTTAACGGTCCAAAGATTCTCATGATTAAGTAATTGACCTTGGAGCAGAATTTCTTTAACTGCCTGAGTAACAGCCAAATTGCCAGCGCTCATGAGAGTAAAAAAGCGATCCTTATCTTGGAATAAGGTCATCTTTCTAAAAGTGCCAATTTGATCTACCCCGGCATTAGTGCGGGTATCTGAGAGAAATACGAGGCCATCCTTTAGACATAGTCCTACGCAATACGTCATACTATTACCCTTTTCATTGTTCCAAGAATTATCCCTTAAATGGCTAAGTGATTTTAGGGTGCGAGTTGAATGGAGATATTGGCTGTCAATTCTTCGCCTCCACCTCCAGAACGTACCCCTTTGACGGGCGCGGCAGAATAATAATCACGTCCGATCGCCAGTCGGATATGACGAGAGTCAATAAGGCAGGCATGGGTAATGTCTACGCTAGTCCAGAGGCCTTTATCAATATCGCTACAAAAATCAATCCATGCGTGGCTGGCGAGATTGGGAGATTCTTCTGCAAAGAAATACCCGCTCACATAGCGAGCTGGAATATTAGATGCCCGAAGTAGGCCCAGCATGACGTGGGCGTGATCTTGGCAAACACCAGACTTCATGGCGAATGATTGAGCAGCAGTCGTGGCAAAGTTAGTTTGACCTAGTACATACTCAATTGTTTTCTGAACAGATTCAGCTAAGGTTAAAACAGCATCTACTGAATTTTTCTTTGGAAGACTTGAGGAGAAATAGTTCAGCATATCTCCTGTGGGCTCAGTAAGATTGGTTTGCTGCAAGAGGTAAAACGGTGAAACTGCTTTTGCAGTATCCATAAACTCAAAGGCATCCTGAGTATGTATTTCTCCCTCTGCCTCAATCATCATGGAGGTATATGGGCGCTCTTGGGTAAAGACGCTGCAAAGATTACCAAAGATATCAATGGATGTTGTTGCTTTGATCGGGGTACTAATCTTCCACTTATCAATTTGTTGACCAGAAGTGGTGGGTGGCGTTAAGCGTAATTCTTGGATTGAGTAGCGCACCGGCATTTCATATCGGTATTCAGTTCGGTGTCGAATCTTCAAATGCATATAGTCTTTATCGTTTCTTAAGCAACAGCCAATGGAATGAGATAGGCGTTACTAAATTCATCTGCAATGTGGTTAATGCGCTCTAAGAAGGCTTCAATAAACTCTTCTAAGCCCTGTTCAAAGACTTCGTCGATATCAGAGTAATCCAAGCCTGCTTTCAGCTTTCCAAGGAGGCGTTCAATTTCTTTTGACTGTTGATTCTTCAACTCAGACATGAGAGGGATTAGTTCATTAATGCAACACACCAAAGAGCGTGGCATCTGTTTGTTAAAGATCAGTAATTGTGCGACTTGTTTTGGGGTGACTTGATCGGAATAGATTTGTCGATAGATCTCAAATGCTGAAACTGAACGAAGTAGGGCGGCCCAATGATAGAAGTCAAAAAATTTACCATCTGCCCCATCCTCAGACCCTTTCTTCGGGGTAAAGACTTTTAGAGTATCTTGATCCTCATATTTTGTTTCCAGGATGCGGGCGGTATTGTCAGCGCGTTCCAACAGGGTTCCAACACTAATGAAATAAAAGGCTTCATTTTTTAGCATCGTCCCATAGAGCACCCCACGAAAGAGATGGCAACGATGCTTTACCCACTCAAGCAATCTACTAGGATCAGCTTGATTTCTGGCCTCAAGAATCCGCTGCAATTCAAGCCAAGTGGTATTTTGGGTTTCCCATACCTCAGAGGTGATTTTGCTTCTAATGACACGGGCATTTTCACGAGCAGCAAATAAGCAAGAAACAATACTAGATGGATTACTGGTCTCATAAATCATGAAGTCCAATACGTTCTCACGATTTATCACATCATATTTTCTAAGAAAGACTTCTTCTAATTTAGAAATCGTGAGTAGTTTTTTCCAGCTTTGCTCTAAAAACTCGGCAGGTTGAGGTAGCAAGGAAGTTTGATGATTTACGTCGATCATGCGGGCAGTATTTTCCGCGCGCTCGGTATATCTAGCCATCCAGTAGAGACAATCAGCAGTGCGACTTAGCATATTGTTCTTCCTTAATCCTCTAGCACCCAGGTATCTTTAGTGCCGCCACCTTGCGACGAGTTCACCACTAAAGAACCTTCTTTGAGGGCAACCCGTGTTAGTCCACCTGGCACCATCTTGATGGTTTTGCCTGAAAGGACAAAAGGTCTAAGATCGATATGCCTGGGGGCTACACCTGACTCTACAAAGGTTGGGCAGGTAGAGAGCGCTAAGGTTGGTTGAGCAATATATTTATCTGGGTTAGCTATCAGATGCTTTCTAAATTCTTCGATTTCTTTTTTAGTCGAGGCCGGGCCAACCAACATGCCATAACCACCAGCCCCATGAGTGAGCTTAACTACCAGTTTTTCTAAGTTTGCGAGTGTATAAGCCAAATCATCTGGCTTCCGACATTGAAAGGTGGGGACGTTATTCAGAATAGGCTTTTCCCCGAGGTAAAACTCAATCATCTCCGGCACATAGGGATAGATCGACTTGTCATCAGCAATACCAGTACCAATGGCGTTGGCGAGGGTTACGTTTCCTGCGCGATGCGCCGAGAGTAGACCAGCTACACCCAAAGTTGAATCCGAGCGGAATGCCAGAGGATCGAGAAAATCATCATCTACGCGACGATAGATCACATCAACACGCTGGGGCCCTTGCGTGGTGCGCATAAAGACTTGTTCATTCTTTACAAATAGATCTTTGCCTTCTACTAGTTCTACACCCATTTGTTGAGCAAGATAGCTATGTTCAAAATAGGCGGAGTTATACATGCCTGGAGTCAGAACAACAACAGTTGGCTTTTTAATGTCATCGGGCTTTACGGACTTGAGGCATTCCAATAGAAGATCGGGGTAGTGCTCTACTGGCGCAACGCGATATTTTTGGAAGAGATCAGGAAAGAGTCGCATCATCATTTTGCGGTCTTCCACCATATAGGAAACTCCCGAGGGTACGCGTAAGTTATCCTCTAAGACATAAAATTCACCTTCACCTGCGCGCACAATATCGATGCCTGCAATTTGTGCATAGATATCGCGAGGCACACTAACATTGCGCATCTCAGGTCGATATTGAGCGTTATTAAAAATTTGTTCTGCAGGAATAATTCCTGCCTTAATAATTTCTTCATCGTGATAAACGTCATAGATAAAACGATTTAATGCTTTAACGCGCTGACGTAAACCCGCCTCAAGTTGTTCCCATTCCTTGGCGGTAAAAATACGAGGCACTTGGTCAAAAGGAATGGTTCTCTCTGACCCTAAGTCATCTCCATAGACTGCAAAGGTAATGCCTACTCGCCTGAAAATGAGATCGGCTTCAGCTCGCTTGAGACCCATTAAGCTGTCACTTTGCTGCTTCAACCAATTATGAAAAATTTGGTAGTGGGGACGCGCTTTACCGGCGGCATCAAGCATTTCATCAAAAGGCAATTTCATCATTACAAACTACTGCCTTTATGTAGACTGAGGTTTAGTATTTGAAACAGCTTGGTGCTGGTATGCACTTTATTAGTGCAAAAATACTGGTCAATGAGGAATATTGACCTCGAGCCAGTCTACTCCGTTTTTAGGCGTTTAAATCGCCCCGAGCAATCCGCCCTTTTTGAACTTCCCATTCACGCTCTTTGGTGGCAGCGCGTTTGTCATGCTGCTTTTTGCCTCTGGCCAAGCCAATTTCACATTTCACATTTCCTTTGGAGAAATGAAGGTTCAGTGGGACGAGGGTGTAACCCTTTTGTTCAACCTTGCCAATTAATTTCCGGATCTCGATAGCATTTAGAAGTAGCTTTCTAGTACGAGTGCTCTCAGGAACGACGTGGGTGGAGGCTGAGAGCAGGGGGGTAATATGGCAGCCAATCAGAAAAAGCTCCGCCTTGCGAATGACAACATACGCTTCTTTGATGTGCACGCGACCAGCCCGAATGGCTTTAACTTCCCAGCCTTCGAGTACTAGCCCTGCCTCAAACCGTTCCTCGATAAAATAATCGAAGAAGGCTTTTTTGTTATCGACGATACTCATGTTTATTTAGCTCTCAAGAACGATTATGGCAGACGTCTACAAGACCGTTTTAATTGGCCAATCAGCCGACCGAATGTATGGCTTGGTGACTGATGTAGCGCGCTATCCCGAGTTCCTCCCTTGGTGCGGTGGAGTAGAAATCTTTGAGCAAACCGAGACCGTGCTCGATGCCAAAATCATGATCCATTTCAAGGGAATAAACCAGTATTTTCATACTCGGAACGTTAACCACCGTCCTGAAACGATTGATATGGTGTTTGTTGATGGACCATTTAAGCAGTTTTCAGGGCAATGGAACTTCATTCCATTAAAGGAAGATGCATGCAAAGTTGAATTTAAGCTGCATTGGGAATTTAAGAGCGCCATTTTGGATAAGATCATTGGGCCAGTTTTTGGGCATATTGCAGGAACCTTTGTGGATTGTTTTGTAAAACGTGCCGAAGAGCTTTATGAGTAGGCGTTCAATCGATATCCTGCTCTGTGATGCTAGGCAGGGCGAGCCGCTTGTAAAACCATTCCAAGTGATCTTAGAGAATGACGAGCTACCAACCGTGGGCTTGGCTCTCATGAAGGCAGGCATTGCCAAGGGTCCTAATGACCCCATTTTGTTCAGAAAAGGCTGTTTTGGGGTCTTTGGTAAGCGCAAGGATTGGGATAGCCCTCTTTATCCTGGGGATCGCTTAGAGCTCTATTCCGCCTTATTGATAGACCCTAAAGCAGTTCGGCGGAAGAAGGCCAACCAGAACCAAGATGCCAAATTCCAAGCTGCGGCAGCTAAAAGAAAGGCTAGGAGGCTATAATCTGTTTTTGCGACTAGGGGTTTTGCATGCGACTCATTCAAAAAGCACTCACTTTTGACGATGTGCTCCTCGTACCGGCCTATTCTTCGGTACTCCCTCGAGATGCCAGCTTGGCAAGTAAATTAACTCGGGATATTTCACTCAATACACCATTGGTATCGGCTGCTATGGATACTGTCACGGAAGGTCGTTTGGCAATCGCCATGGCCAGTGAAGGTGGTATTGGCATCATTCACAAAAATCTCAAGCCATCCGAGCAAGCTCGAGAAGTGGCAAAAGTAAAACGGTATGAGTCAGGTGTTCTTCGTGATCCCATCACGATTGGTCCTGATGTTACCTTGCGACAAGTTATTCAACTTTCTCGTGAACATGGTTTTTCTGGGTTCCCTGTTTTAGTTGGTAAAGAAGTGGTTGGCATCATTACCAACCGTGATTTACGATTTGAAGAAGATTTAGATGCATCAGTAAAAACCAAGATGACTCCTCGTGAGCGATTAGTGACTGTGAAAGAAGGTTGCTCACTGGATGAGGCTAAGCGCCTTATGAGTCAACATCGCTTAGAGCGAGTGTTAGTTGTCAATGACAAATTTGAACTACGTGGACTCATTACC
Organism: Betaproteobacteria bacterium; assembly: GCA_947468785.1. Taxonomy (GTDB): domain Bacteria; phylum Pseudomonadota; class Gammaproteobacteria; order Burkholderiales; family Burkholderiaceae; genus Polynucleobacter. Next base: position 14,731 of record CANIMS010000001.1, on the reverse strand, counting down.
GTAAAAGATATTTTGAAAGCCACAGAGCACCCTAATGCCTGTAAGGATAGTGAAGGTAAGTTACGAGTAGGTGCCGCCGTAGGTGTTGGGCCAGATAATGATGAGCGTATAGAGTTATTAGTGCGTGCTGGCGTCGATGTCATTGTGGTCGATACTGCCCATGGCCACAGTCAGGGTGTTTTGGATCGCGTTAAATGGGTCAAGAAAAATTTCCCACATGTACAGGTAATTGGCGGCAATATTGCTACAGGTGATGCTGCTAAAGCTCTGGCAGATCATGGTGCTGATGGCGTAAAAGTAGGAATTGGTCCAGGATCTATTTGTACTACCCGTATTGTGGCTGGCGTTGGTGTTCCTCAAATCACTGCGATTGTGAATGTAGCTGCCGCTCTCAAAGGCACTGGCATTCCATTAATTGCTGACGGTGGTGTCCGTTATTCAGGGGATGTTGCTAAAGCATTGGCAGCTGGTGCAAGCTCGGTGATGATGGGTGGCATGTTTGCAGGTACAGAAGAAGCTCCTGGCGAAGTATTTTTATATCAAGGCCGTTCATACAAGAGTTATCGTGGCATGGGTTCATTGGGCGCAATGGCCGATGGATCAGCTGATCGTTATTTTCAGAGTGATATTGCGGCTAATGCTGAAAAGTTGGTACCCGAAGGAATTGAGGGTCAAGTTCCCTATAAAGGAAGTGTGTTGGCGATCTTGCATCAGCTCACAGGCGGCATTCGATCTTCAATGGGATATCTTGGATGCAAAACCATTGACGAGTTACATGAAAAAGCCAATTTTGTGGAAATCACTTCAGCCGGTGTGCGCGAGTCACATGTACATGATGTGAAGATCACCAAGGAAGCGCCGAATTACCATATTGATTAAGACTGAATTTAAGGCCGCTTCTTTCGTGCACGACAAAATACTGATACTCGACTTTGGTTCCCAGGTAACTCAATTAATTGCTAGGCGTGTGCGTGATGCACGAGTGTATTCAGAAATTCATCCTTATGATTGCGACCCGGAATTCATTCGTAAGTTCATAAAGGAGCAGGGTGGAAAAGGCATCATTCTTTCTGGTGGCCCAAGCTCTGTTACTGAAGAGGCAAGTCCTCGAGCCCCGCAAATTGTTTTTGAACTCGGCGTTCCCGTATTAGGTATTTGTTACGGCATGCAAACAATGGCTACCCAGTTGGGCGGCGCAGTTGCTTCAGCTGAATCCTTGGGTAAAGCTAGAGAATTTGGTTATTCAGAGGTGCGTGCACATGGGCATACTAATCTGCTCAAGGGTATTCAGGATTTTTCAACCAGTGAAGGCCACGGCATTCTGAAAGTTTGGATGAGCCATGGCGATTCTGTGACCACCTTGCCACCATCATTCAAGCTGATGGCTTCAACCGAGTCCTGTCCAATTGCAGGTATGGCTGATGAAGAGCGTCAATTCTATGCATTCCAGTTTCATCCTGAGGTGACGCATACCATTCAGGGCACCGCTATTATTGAGCGCTTTGTACATCAAATCTGCGCTTGTAAGCCTGATTGGGTAATGGGTGATTACATTAGTGAGGCGGTTGAGAATATTCGCAAGCAAGTCGGGGATGAAGAAGTTATTTTAGGTTTGTCTGGTGGTGTGGATTCCAGTGTTGCGGCAGCCTTAATTCATCGTGCGATTGGAGATCAGCTCACTTGTGTATTTGTAGATCATGGGCTGCTTCGCTTGAATGAAGGCGATATGGTGATGGAGATGTTTGCTCGCAACCTTGGCGTCAAGGTTATTCGAGTAGATGCCGCACAAACATTTATGTCGAAGTTGGCTGGGGTTTCAGATCCCGAAGCAAAACGGAAAATTATCGGCAAAGAATTCGTTGAAATATTTCAAAGTGAGTCAGGAAAAATTCAAAATGCGAAGTGGCTTGCACAAGGCACCATTTACCCAGACGTAATTGAATCTGCAGGTAAAGGTAAGAAGGGTGCTCATACGATCAAGAGCCACCATAATGTGGGCGGCCTACCAGAAGACATGCACCTTAAATTGCTGGAGCCACTACGAGAGTTATTTAAAGATGAAGTTCGAGAGCTTGGCGTTGCATTAGGATTGCCAAGAGAGATGGTGTATCGCCACCCATTCCCTGGTCCTGGTCTGGGTGTTCGGATTCTAGGTGAAGTGAAGGCAGAATATGCGCAGTTACTCCAGCGGGCTGACGCCATTTTCATAGAAGAGTTACGCAATACGATTGACGAAATCAGTCAAAAGTCTTGGTATGACTTAACGAGTCAAGCCTTTGCTGTTTTCTTGCCGGTGAAGTCGGTAGGTGTCATGGGTGATGGGCGTACCTATGAGTATGTCGTTGCGCTCAGGGCAGTTCAAACTCAGGACTTTATGACGGCCCACTGGGCACACTTGCCCCATGATCTGCTGGGAAGAGTTTCAAATCGCATCATCAATGAAGTGCGTGGACTCAATCGCGTTGTCTATGACATCAGCGGTAAGCCACCAGCTACTATTGAGTGGGAGTAGTTTTTCGGGTCTTCCGATCCTCTAGATATGCCGCAATAGTTTTAAGTAGCTTACTGATATCGTTTTGCACTATATGGAAATTATCGTTAGGTTCTCGAGTTATCTCATCCATATAAACAGGCCGGCGAAGTTCAACTTGTAGGCTGTGCCTATTTTCTTTTGGGTTTCCTATATTGGCAATTAATTGCATTCCTTTATAAGGATCATTGCGACTTACGGAGTACCCCATTGATCTTAAATTTTTCTCAATTAATTCTATAAATTCGGGCTCGCAGGTAGAGCCATCTCTATCACCAAGTACAAAATCAGCTAGCGGATGAGGAGGGTTTTTGATCTGTAAACGTTCATATGCGTTATTTGGCATTGAATGAAGATTCAGATGCCAAACGCCACCAAAACGATTCACTTTGTTTTCAATAGCCCTATTAAGGGCTTCATGATATGGAAGGTAATACTGATCAATGCGATGTTTGACCTCAGCTATGCTCAGTTGGCGATCGTATATTGGCGTTGTAGCATTGAGTTGACGCCAAATTAACCCAAACCCTAAGCGACTTTTTTCTGACGGTTGAAGTAGATCTGGCCACGCATCATCTAACAATAGTTGGTCAATATCATTTAATGTTCGATTCGGATCAATATAGGTTCGCGGAAAATTTGCCACGAGGAGAGTGGCTCCAACATGAGGTGCTGCAGACCATAGTTGATCAATATGGGTATCCTCTCCTGCTCTCAGCAATGAATGAGGAACAGCATATCGAAAGTCCTCAGGATAAAAAGTTCCGCTATGAGGTGAATCGCAAACTAGGGGAATATCCCCTAGTTCAGAATTCAATAAAGTGAAGGGAATAATTGCTTTTGACATATGGTTAATCAATTTGTATTTTGGCAATCTTTGCAATACGTTGATAGCGGTCTATGGCCTGTTGAATCTGTGTAGCAAATTCAGCAGGCGTTCCTGGGATGGCAATTGCACCAGACTCATCGAGCTTTTTGATTAACTCTGGATTTTTCATGGCTTGCAGAATCGCTTTATTAAGTTTTGTAATAACGCTCGGAGGCGTGCCTGCCGGCGCCACTATTCCAAACCACCCACCGTTGCCCATCTGTGGAAAGCCAAGCTCCCCATAGGTGGGTACATCGGGTAACGCAGGCGAACGTTTGTCAGACAGAACTGCGAGGGCGCGTAAACGACCTGCTTTGATATGTGGCAATGCTGAGGGAAGGTTGTCGGTGATGGCATCAACCTGTCCTGCTAAAGCATCGTTCATTGCTGCTCCTGCGCCCTTATAGGGAACATGTAATAAGCGGATATTGGCTAGAGCTGCGAAGTATTCCACATTGGCATGACCAAGTGATCCTGTTCCAGGAGTGGCGAAGCTATATTTATTTGGATTAGCCTGAGCTAGCGCAATAAATTGCTGCATATTGTTTGCAGCAATTTTAGGATTAACTGCAAAGACACTTGGGGTTGCAGCTACATTGGTAATTGGAGCAAAATCTTTAATAGGGTCGTACTTTAATTTATTACCATATACGGCTGAATTAGCGCCATGAGTACTCATAGTGGCCATGCCAAGGGTATAACCGTCAGGCTTGGATTTAGCAACATACTCCATGCCAACAGAACCACCTGCTCCGGCCCGATTTTCCACAATAATGGACTGACCTAATTCTCGCCCAGCATATTCTGCAATTAAACGCGCTGCCAGATCTGTCGATCCACCGGGGCCAAAAGGTACGATAAGCTTGATTGCTTGTTCTGGAAAGCCTGTTTGAGCCATTGCCATATGACTACAAACAATCAGTAGAGCAGTTACAGCCAATATCAGTTTAGGAAAAATACGCATAAGATCTCCAGTTGGCGTTGTGGATATGGGCAGGCCCTAATATTTACTTTTTAGAGATTCTATTTAACCATGCCTCTTTAGCTAGGAAGAACTTTTTACATTCACCCCGAAGCTATTAAACTCTATACATGTTCAATACTCCTTCAATATAAATGTCTGAGCTACGCCAATCCGCCCTTGAATTACTGGCCAGTTCTGATCCGCAATTAAAGATCAGTGGTATTAGTCAATTATTTGATGCCTATCAGGCTGGTCAAATTACCGTGACTATTGATAATGATTTGGATGCTGGGATGCGCTGTATTCCTGGGCGCCCACAAAAACCTGATCTGGTCCCACCATTAGAGGTACCCAAGCGTGCGATGAATACGGATCAAGGTCGTGCCTCATTAATTCACTCGCTGGCCCATATTGAATTTAACGCCATGAATCTCGCCTTAGATGCAATCTGGCGCTTTGAGGGAATGCCGAAAGCGTATTACGAGGACTGGCTCAAAGTTGCCAAAGAAGAGGCCTATCACTTTAGTTTGCTTGAGGCGTATTTAAAGCAGATGGGCTATGCATATGGTGATTTTCTTGCACATAACAGCTTGTGGGAGATGGTTGAGAGAACAGCGGATGCAGTAATTGCCCGTATGGCTTTGGTGCCCAGAACTATGGAAGCTAGAGGCTTAGATGCAGTGCCGATGATTCGTGAGCGATTTAAGCAAATTAAAGATGTACGGGCGGTAGAGATCTTAGAAATTATTCTACGAGACGAAATTGGTCATGTGTTGATCGGTAATAAATGGTTTAACTTTTTGTGCGAGAAAAATAATCTCTCAGCCATCACAAGCTATAAAGAATTAGCCAGAAAATATCGTGCGCCAATCTTAAGAGGACCTTTTAATATTGAAGGAAGAAAGCAAGCAGGATTTACTAATGAAGAGCTTGAGCTTTTAGGTGTTGACTAAAGTATTGTTATATACGATCTATTTGGGAAACTAAAAATGAACTTATCACGTCGAACTTTTATCACTTCCGTTGCATTAACTCCAATAGCCTGTGGTACTCCGTCAGGGTATCAGAGTGGTATGCCTATTACCCAACCTCAGCCTACTCCTGTTATCCGCGCACCCAAGGTGGGCCAGGAATGGACCTATAACCAGCGCGATTTATTTAATGGCAAAAATTTAGGGCTTGTTACTGATCGAGTGGCGAGCATTGGCGCGACGATTACCATTGAAAGAACGGATGAAAGTGGCGGAAGATTTTCAAATGAAGTTCAGGGCCCTTGGGGCACGGTGATTACAGATCCGCATTGGGAGCGAACGATCAGTTTTAGCCCGCCCATTGCCTTGTGGCCCCAAGAACTTTCTGATAGGTGGGCAAAGCAATTCATTACAAAATACTCAATCGCTGGCTATCCTGGCAACTTATATGCTTGGCAGGAATATATGAGTGTTCATGGGTGGGAGCAGATCACAGTCCCTGCGGGAACATTTTTAACCCTGCGCTATCAAAATCTGATTCAATATGAGAGTGATGATGCGAATAAAGTGAACTGTATTCGTAAAGAAACGATATGGTTTGCACCTAGTATTGGTCGCTGGGTTGTGCGAGAGATTTCTGGCTCATACATGATTGCGGGTCAATTAGGCGCTCCCAACTTAGAAGATAGTTATCAATGGCAATTAACTTCATATAAATAACAATGCTGCATAAATTATGTTCATTAGCATTACCGCTGCTTCTTGTTGCTTGTATTTCGTCTCAGCCTTATCCCGTTTCTACTCCATTGGCTACACCGATGAACGTGCCAAGCATGCGTCCACCGCAAGTAGGGCAGAAATGGGTTTATCAAGTACGCAATGTTTTCAATCAAGAGATTGTCGATATCGTCACCGAGACTGTAGTGTCAGTTCAGCCACAAATACGGATAGAGCGTAATGGACAAAAGTCAGGACGATTGCCCGATGAAATTCAAGAGTCTTGGGGTTTTGTATTGCAAGATCCTCAATGGAATCCACCACAGCGCTTTCAACAAGCTTTGCCATTGTGGCCAGAAAAACTGATTCCTGAATGGTCTGGCTTTTATCGGACCCGATATCAAATTCCCAATAATCCTAATGCAAGTTATTACTGGGGTTTATTGAGCAAAGCAGTTCAGTGGGAGAGAATTTCTGTACCTGCCGGTCAATTTAATGTCCTCAAATATCACAATGAGAATCCTTATTTTGAGAGCAATGATCCGTTTAGAGTCGGAAACTATCGGGAAGAGGATATCTGGTTATCCCCAGAAATTGGGCGTTGGGTTGTCCGTAGATCCTTTGGTCGGTATATTACCCAAGGTGTTTTTTGGTCAAATGCGTACTGGGATGATTATCTTGAGTGGGAGTTGATCTCCTGGAAGTAAATGAAGGGTATCGGTAATGCGCTTAAAATAGGCCAATTACCATGTATACCGTTAAAGAACTTTTCCCCACTCTACAAGGCGAGGGCGCGCATAGCGGGAGAGCTGCGATCTTTTGTCGTTTTGCTGGCTGTAATTTGTGGAGTGGCAGAGAAGAAGATCGCGCAACGGCAATTTGCCAATTTTGCGATACGGATTTTGTGGGAAGTGATGGCGATGGTGGCGGTAAGTTTGAGCATGCTATCGATCTTGCAAATGCGATTGAGCAGGCTTGGAATAGCACACTGGCAGGTCCGCAACAACGCTATGTCGTTTTCACTGGAGGCGAGCCTTTGCTCCAATTGGATGCGCCACTGATTGAGGTGCTTCATCAAAAAGGCTTTGAGGTAGCGATTGAGACCAATGGCACTATTAAAGTTCCCAAAGGAGTCGATTGGGTTTGTGTCAGCCCTAAAGCTGGATCGGAATTAATCGTATTGCAGGCTGATGAGATCAAGCTTGTAGTTCCGCAATCTGGCCATCATGCTTTGGAGGCCTTATTAGCTCGCTTTGAAAAGATGGACTATCGACATCGATTTTTACAGCCGATGGATGGAACAGATCTTCCGAGAAATACAGAGTTAGCAGTGAGCTTGTGTCAAAAACGTCCGCTATGGAGATTAAGCCTTCAATCCCATAAACTCATTGGAATTCGATAAATTGGAACTAGCCAGAAATATTTTTTAAGCCAGAATGACTACCAAACAACCTATTATCTCTATCACCCGCCGTCTTGAATTTGATTCTGGGCATCGTATTCCGAATCATGATGGTCAATGCAGGCATTTGCATGGTCATCGCTATGCCATTGAAGTGACCTTAACGGGTGAAGTTGCTGATCATCCTGGAAAAGCAGATGACGGCATGGTTCTTGACTTTGGTGATATCAAACGTTTGACTAATCAGCATGTAGTCGAACTATGGGACCATGCCTTTTTAGTGGCTAAAGAGGATGAGGGTTTAGTTTCTTTTCTGAATTCACTGCCTAATCATAAGACGGTGATCATGGAGCATGTTCCCACAGTAGAAAATTTAGCAAATACCGCATTTGGTATATTGCAGCCAATCTTCAAGCAAGCTTTTGGTGGGCATTTAGAGTTAACGGCTCTTCGTCTTTATGAGACCCCCAATTGTTGGGCGGATGTGAGCGCTTAGCGCATCATGCAAGCAGAGCTAGATCGCCAATTCATGCAACAGGCCATTGAGCAGGCTCAATTGGCTGCTCTTGCAGGAGAGGTGCCAGTTGGTGCGGTACTAGTGCGAGATGGGCAGGTAATAGCCAAAGCCTTTAATAAGCCCATTACCAATCATGATCCTAGCGCTCATGCAGAAATGTTGGCCTTGCGCGAGGCGGCGCTTGCAGAGCAAAATTATCGCTTGCCTGGCACGACCTTATATGTGACGCTTGAGCCATGCACTATGTGTGCAGGTGCGATGTTGCATGCTAGAGTAGATCGAATTGTATTCGGAACCCCAGATCCTAAAACTGGAGCAGCAGGTAGCGTGTTAGATGTATTTGCTATGAAGCAGATTAATCACCAAACCACCATTGAGGGTGGCATGATGAGTGAAGAATGCGGCCAATTACTGAGAAACTTCTTTAAGGAGCGACGTTGAAAACAATTCACCTGATAGCTCCTTCCGGTGCGAGTCTAGATATAAAAAGTCCTTTAGCAGGTATCGAATGGCTCAGCGCTAAAGGTATTCAAATTGAAAATGCTGCATGCGTAAAACGCGTTTCCGAGCGATTTTCAGGGAATGATGCAGAGCGCTTGACTGAGTTAAATCAGCTTGCTCAATTGTCATCACAAAATCTAGTGATGGCCATGCGAGGTGGCTACGGTATTCATCGTTTACTACCGAATATTGAATGGTCAGCAATTGCAAAAGCAATCCAGAATGGCTTGCAGATTTGTGGCCACAGTGATTTCACGGCCTTTGAGTTAGCCTTGTTGGCGAAGACTGGTGCAGTCACCTTATCAGGCCCGATGCTCAACTATGACTTTGGACAAGCCAATGATGATGGTCAAGTCATCCCACCAAATGAATTCATGTGGAAACATTTTCTAAATGCAGTTGATCAGCGTCGACTTGACTGCGAGATACTTGTCCCGCAAGCCTACTTGGGTAGTCAAACTGCCAATTCAACTACAGGAATGCTTTGGGGTGGAAATTTAACCGTTATCACGAGTTTAATCGGCACACCCTATATGCCTTCTGCCAATCAGATACAGGGCGGCGTTCTTTTTCTAGAGGATGTGAATGAACATCCATACCGTATTGAAAGAATGTTGATGCAATTGCTTGATGCAGGTGTTTTGATAAACCAAGCGGCAATCCTATTAGGTGGCTTTTCAGCATATCGATTACATGATCATGATCGTGGCTATTCTTTAGAGAGTGCGATTGGAGCGATTCGTAATCGCCTACCAAATACCATTCCCATCCTGACGGGCTTGCCTTTTGGGCATCAAGCTGATAAGTTGACATTGCCAGTGGGTGCAAAGGTTGATCTTGCGTATAGTGCTAATGGCTTTACGCTGAATGCCCAGTGGTAAGGATTCCATTTGAGAAAGCCCCCATCCCAATTTTTTGCAATCCTCATCTGGATGGTTCTCCAACTATTTTCTGGAGTGGTGATGGCAACTGAAGAGCCAAAATATTCCGTTATAGAAAAAACGGAGCCCTTTGAGTTAAGGCTATATGAGCCAATGATTTTGGCTGAAGTCAAAGTGGAAGGGGATCTGGATGAGGCCTCTAGTCAGGGATTTCGCTTAATTGCAGCCTATATTTTTGGGCAGAATCAAGTTACCGAAAAAATATCAATGACTTCACCAGTTGCAATTGAGGAGCAGAATGTTAAAAACGCCAAGATAGCAATGACTACGCCTGTAAATATTGAGCCCAATGCGGGTCAATGGACAGTATCTTTTGTGATGCCTTCAACATACACCTTAAATAGTCTTCCAAAACCCTTAAATCCAAAAGTGCAATTGCGAGAGATTCCTGCAGTTAAAAGAGCGGTAATACAGTTTTCTGGTTTTTATAATGCGCAGAAAGTGGCAGATAAAACACTAGAACTTGAGCAGTGGATGAAAACCCGGAATTTAGAAGCAGCTAGTGCACCGAAGTTTGCACGCTATAACCCACCTTGGACCTTGCCGTTTATGCGGCGTAATGAGGTGATGATTGATGTTCGAAACTAGTTGCTAGCTCAGATCTCGATACTTTTCAATAAAAACTGAGCACCATCACCAACTCCTAAGATCTTTACCAGTGCCGGTAAGGCTTCCGCAAGATGTTCTTTAAGAGTCCACGGGGGGTTGATGATCAACATACCGCTTGCCTGAAGACGTCGCTCACCAGGTGCATTTTCAACCCGTAATTCTGCTTGAAGCCATGAGCGATTGTGAGCTGTAGCAATTTTTTTGATGCGATCAGGAAGGGCGGATGAGTCTCGCCTAGAGAGTATCGGATACCAAATCGCATAACAACCAGTAGCAAAGCGTTGTAAGGCCTCTTCAAGCGCTGTTTCTAGATAACGATAATCCTGCTTGTCTTCATATGAGGGGTCGATAAGGATAAGACCTCGTCGGCTTGGGGGTGGTAGTAAGCCTTTTAATCTCGCAAAGCTATTTTCCGCATAAATATCAATTTGTTTTGCTTGTGGCAGCTGTTGGATATTGTGCCGCAGAATATCAATTTCCTTGGGGTGTAATTCAAATAGTTTCAAGCGATCTTGCGGCCGGAGCAAGCGAGCCAGAATGAATGGAGATCCTGGATAGATTGAAAGTACATCATTCGTATTTTCAGACTGAATACATTGAAAGTATTTTTCGACTCCAGAGCCTACTAAAGCCTTGGCCTGAGTTGCTGATGCAATATATTGCGCAAGACGAAAAATACCACCCTCTGCTTCATTGCTAACTTTGGCAAACCCATCTTCTAGGTTATAGATTCCAGCACCAGCATGGGTATCGACAATAGTGAGAGCCCCAGGCTTTTCCTGAAGATACTCGACCAAATGAATCAGAATTAAATGTTTAAGGATATCAGCATGACTGCCTGCATGAAATGCATGTCGATAGCTAAACATAGAGTTACTTCGTTTTAATAAATTGTGCTTTGATAAATAAAATCAAAGTTAGCGCAATAATGGTAATTGATGCGTACTGCAGCGGAAGGTTTAGCTCAAGGTCCATGATTTGCGTTAGATGGACGTAGATGGAAAGTGCGCCAGCGATGGCAATCACCCGCGGCCAAAGGCTTTTAGGATTTAGTCGGCCATCAGAGATATGCTGAGCCAGCGTTGCACCAAGTAGGCCGCACCACATGCCAACACCGGCACCCGCAAGAACATCGGTAAGCCAGTGTGCCCCAACAGCATTCCGAGATAAACCAATTAAGCTAGCAAAGACAAATATCAAGAGCATTGGCCTGCGCTTACTCTGATCAACAGAAAAATAGAGTGCGCTTGCTATTGCGAAGGCGGTAAGGGTGTGTCCTGAAGGAAGTGCTCTATTGAGAAGCGGCTCTCCAATTCGATAAAAGCTGCCGTCCAGCAAAATACCCGCCGGTCTTGGAAGATCAAAAAAATTCTTTAAGGAGAAGCTGGCTATAGCAGCAAAGCCACCTGCAAATATTCCAGCTGTCAATAAACGTGGTGCCAGAAGTAGCAAAGGAAAGGCCATCGCAAAGACGCCCCAACCATTCCCAAAAAAAGTGAGCCATGCCCAAACGGTATCGGGCAGCAATTGAGTGAAGCGATTGATAAAAAGAAAGCTACTACTTTGCACTTCACCAAAATATATTGCAGCTGCCAGAGCAATGGGGATGACTGGAATAAACCAAGCGCTTGTCGGAATTTCCTTGTTGCGCATCCCGCTTAACGACCTTTTGCTTGATCAGCGGCTTCTAGTTGTAGGTTTACTTTATCTAATACTTGGGCCACGCTGATGGCCTGCATACAAACGTTGTCTTGACAAGGAGTCTTGCGATGATTAGCAGCACTGACGCAGGGAGAGCATGCCAAATTGGCGGTAATCGGTATTGAGTTTCCAATAGACCCATACAGGGCAGGTGTCTCGGGGCCAAAGAGTACTACCGTTCTCAAAGGAGTGACAGCTGAAAAGTGTCCTGGGCCAGAATCATTGGTCACCATTACATCTGAGAGGGTATAGAGCGGAGGTAATTCTGCGAAGCTAACTTTTCCAGCAAAGTTGAGTGCATTCTTTACATTGGCGACAGAGCGAACTTTTTCAACATAATTGAATTCGGCGGGCGAACCAGTAATCAGAATCAAATCCTGTGGATAGCGTTGATGAATAGCTTGAATCAGTTCGGAAAAGCGCTGCTGAGCCCATCTGCGTTGCGGTAATAAATCACTGGCATTGGGATTAATCAGAATGAGACGTTCTTTTCCGGATGTAAATGCAATATCTGATTCCTTAGCAAGCTTGTCAATACGTGCACGAACGGTATCTAATGCTGCAGGATTAATGACGGCCTGCTCTAGACGCACTTCAGAATCCGGAATTTGAATTTTGCTAAACGGTAGCTCTATCTTCGTTGCAAAGGCTGCATGAATTAATGAGAGGAAATTTTTAGTGATGTGAATGTGGGGGTTGTAGTGCACCTTGCGGGTCAACATAAAGCCACGCCACAGACCTTCACCATGAAAGATGTGATAACCAACACGACGCCGAGCGCCACAAAGTCCTGTCAAGATTGCTGTAAAGCGTGAAAACAGTTCTAAGTCAATGACGGTATCAATGCGATGGCGGCGAGCAAGGATGAGAAAACTTAAGGTATCTTTAATCAGGCCGCCAATACTAGAAGAATCAATTGTAAAAATATTTTCTGACTTCACTGTATTTAATAAAGTCAGACTGGCACGATTACTTTTGAAAATTAAAAAATAGAGTTCAGCACCCCTTGCTTGTGCATTGCGCATCGCTGGGTCAACTAATATCGCACTCCCCATTTCAGATAATTCAATAAACAGTAACTTCTTTGGCGTATGCGGAGCACTTGTAAAGATATTTTTAATGCTGTCCATGAGTGCAACTACTGGACTGATGAGAGCACAGAGGGGTACGCCCACCCAGTGATCAATCGCTCGCATTGTATTGACGCTAATAGCCATGGTTTTTGCTTTGAAAAATTATTTACGTTTTAGTAAAAAGTATGCGCCAGGCAATACAGAAATAATGGTGATAGCGCCAAAGCTAATGGAAGCTAAGACGGTAATGGATTGATTAACGCCCCACAAAGCTAAAACGGAGGAAAGGGTGGCTTCACGCAAACCCCATCCAGAAATACTGATCGGGAGCATGAGCAACAAGCTTAAGGCTGGCAAACCAATCATGAGGCTAGCAATGGGAGCAACAACGCCATAAGCTCTTAGGCAGCAGAAGAAGGTGAAGATCAAGAGGCAGTGTATGGCTATGGCATAGCAAGCTTGTCCAACGTTATACGGCCACGAAAACGCAACCCGAATTCCTGGCAGCGCACTACTCATCTGGAAGCGCTCTAAGATCTTGTTGAGTAAGTTTTGGGTAGGCGTGAGCGCTAATCCAAGTGCAATGAACAAACCAACAGAAATCATGATGCCGGTAACAAGGTAGCCTAAATCCTGACCCCATGCTGCTAAAGTGGCGCCTCCAATGATGAGGCCAATACCACCCAGCAGATTGTTACCCGCTAACCCAAGCAAACGATCCACTAAGACCATAGAAAAACTTAAGCGTAAGCGTGGTGTGGCGTGCTCAAGGTCAACCTCATGGTGTAATTCCTCATCTAAATCTTTTTTGCCTGTTATTGATCCAGCATTATTCAAATGGGTAGCTGCAATAGCACGATAGCTATCGCCACCCAATGTGCTTGGCAATCCCTGGTTTACTAAAGCGCCCGTAAAGTAAAGCAAGATGTAATTTCTGAGACGACCTTGAAAGCCAGATTTACGCATGAGAAATGCCCAACGTAATCCACCGCAAAGACAGGCTGTTGTGGCGCTAACTAGGGCAGCTAGAAACCACCAAGGCTCCATCTGAATTTCAGATTCAAAAATGGCATGCCAATCAATGCCGCTAGTTGCTTTCCATAAAAGGCCAATGGAAAGCAGAATTCGTATAGTGGGCCAAGCGCGTTTGAGGGCTGATTTCCACCCAGAAGTGGGTTTTGGAGTTGATTCTGAATGTAAGCTCATAGGCATAAGGATAATGCCTAGCGCGTATAAGCCCTTGAATTTGGGGAATTAGTCTCTCAAACTGGCATCTTGCCAGTTAGTGCAAAGACTAAATTCAAATTTAGATAAATATTGGCCCAAATGCCGTATTTCTAGGCTATCCAAGGGTTGGCAGGCTTCAAAGGCCAAATTAGGGCCAACAGGGGCACTAAAAGGCATGCCTGACCAATTTACCAGTACCAAATTAGCACCTTTGGGCAGTTTTCCAAACCAGAGGTCAAATTGGTCTTGCCGCTGGTCTAAAACAAAGACAGGCACCGGTGTTGCATACCAAGCGGCTCTACTTCCAAGCGTCCAGTTTTGCACTGCAATTCCATTAGCGTTCGTTCCGCGGGCTAGTTCAGCAGCCTTAGCACCAGCAGCCTTCCATCCATATAAATCCGCGATTGGGTTTGATTTAATGGTTGCTGATTGAATGCCACCAGACAAGACATATCCAAAGCCAAGGAAACACAAGGCGATTTGAATGCAAAAGAAAATACGAATCCAAAGGCGATGTTGAGATGACCACATTTTTGCTAAGCCAATGCCAGCAAAAGGTGCCATACAAAACCATGCGGGTGTTGTCCAGTGTGGCAAGCCACCACCGCCAGAAAGACTTGCAAAGATTGCAAACGGAATCAAAAAGAATCCTAGTAACGCTATCAAAGAAACAGTATTTGTGTGAACAAAGTTTTTAATAAAAACGAAGC